>CALRLS020000537.1:0-3859 GCA_943368815.1 Cyanobium sp. NIES-981 | reverse complement strand
AACTGAAAATAAATTAAATGATTTGATTCAAAGACTCCCAAAAAGTAACATACTATCAATAGGCTGCCAAATACAATATAAAATCGTGTAGTTTTTATGACAACTATCACATTAATACATTTTTTTTCAGTAACTAAACAGCAATCAGTACCCGGCAGAATATCATTTCTGCATTGTTCAGCGGAGAGTCTATAGATTGATTATAATCAGAATAGGTAAAGATTTTCTTTAGTATAGTTTCGCATTGCTCATGCGCACGGCTCTGAAAAAATATCCGGGTGAGCTAGTATGCGCCCAAAAGTAAACCCGGCGTTGAAAGGTTTACTGCTAAAAGAAGGAAGTATATTTATATTCAGCTTGAAATATTTGTTGCGTGTCTACGCCAATGTTTTCCATCAGCTTAAAATTCTTTACGCGGTCAGTGCCAATGGGCAATGTAAGAGTAGACTTAAGAATCGCAGTAAACCTGAAAACTAAAGAAAATTGTGCCAATCAATAAGCTGAGTTCGTTCAGTAATAAGTTACGAACTTCATAATAATAAATATTATAGCTTTTGATTTACAGCATTAATCCAAATCTGCTTTCCATCGCAATTCCAGTGTGTATCTCCAACATCATAAAGCATTTTTTTTGAAGTGCTGAACGGTGTGTAAATATCAAAGACGGGCATGCGTAAAGCAGGGTCTTTCTGAATCCGTTCAATCAGGCGATTATACTCACCTAAATCACTCCCTAATATAGAACTCTTATTAGGCGCAATTGTTAGATATATTTCATCAAAACCATTCTTTTTGTAAAAATCGTACGTAAGATTGACATTTTTTACCAGAAGCCTTATTTCATTATCAGATAATTTATCAAACGACGATGTGATGCCATCCGGACGGGCATCAAGTTCATAAAAAATATTCTTTTTGTCATTTGATAGCACTACATTACTATCTGTTCTGCCAAAAAGGCGTTCATTCAATGCCGCCTTCAACTCTTTAATTGTCAGGAAAAAGCGGGATGAAAACAGAACTGATTCATGCCGCTCTGAATCATACCAGAAATCAGACCTTGCTACTTTTAGCAGTTTCTTTACTGTCTCCTGTGTGGATGGCTCGCCAATAGTCAGGTTTTTATAAGGTGTAGCAAAACGTTCTCTGAAATGACGCTCAACGGTCTCAATAATCAGGACGTTCTTCTTAGTTTTGTCTAATTTAACAAAAGGCTGGTTTCCTATAAAATATCTGTTAAAACTACCACTCACAAAATCTCCGGCCTCAATCCGCCCTTCTTCCGTAAAGCTGTCTCCAATCAAATATAATGCTGTATTAGGACTTTTAACCGGCATTTTAACTGGTTCACAAACCTGTTTCAAAACCCTGAATTGCGGCAGGTTGGAAAAACGGTACAAATCGCCAAACCGATAATCATCTTTGATTATGCCCTGCGCATACAACCATTTCGATATATGCGGAGAAAATCCCGGCAGCCACAACACAGAAAAAACAAATAGGGTGGTATATTTTAATATTTTTTGATTCATTATAATTTACCGGACTGAAATCATATTTGATACTATTACCTATCTTCAAATTCAGTCCCGTAGGGACGATATATCGGTAGAAAATATAGATTTTAATTGTTCGAGTCCTGTAGGGACGGTATATTAATATATCGTCCCTACGGGACTTTGGACCATTGAACACTCGTTTGTTTCTACCGATATGTTATCCCTGCGGGATATTAATTATGGAATTTTAATAAATGTTTCTTTATTTGTTTTATTGTGATGTAACTATTCAGAATTTTATCACTAAATCACTAAATTTTCAAACCCTAAAACTGAAAATAAATAAACTGATTTGACTCAAACACACCAAAGAAATAACATACTATCAATATAACAGTAAATAACAGATAGAATCTTGTGGTATTACTTATGTCAATTACTTTATAAAACTTCTCCTTCAATAATAAACCTGCAATCAGCAGCCAGCAGAATATCATTTCCACATTATTCAATGGTGAGTGAATAGTGTTGCCATAGCTACCAAAAGCGAATATTTTCTGCAGTATAATCTTCGCATTTGTAAGCCCTCTGGCGCGGAAAAATACCCATGTAAGCATCACCAATATAAATGTAAAGATAAGATTAAAAGGTTTGCTAAGAAAAGGAGGCAGGATGTCGTTTTTTAGTTTGAAATACTTATCACGTATCTGTGCCATAATCAGGTACAAACCATGTAAAGCACCCCAGATTACAAATGTCCATGCCGCACCGTGCCATAGCCCGCTCATCATAAATACAAAGAAACGGTTGAAATATTGCCGCCTTTCACTAACCCGATTACCACCCATCGGGATATACAGGTAATCTCTGAACCAACCTGAGAGCGAAATATGCCACCTGCGCCAGAATTCAGAAATGGAGGTTGAGAAATAAGGAGCATCAAAGTTTTCCATCAGCTTAAAGCCCATCACTCTGGCAGTACCGAGGGCAATATCAGAATAGCCTGAAAAATCGCAATATATCTGAAAGGTAAAGAAAATTGTGCCAATCAGCAGTGTAAGTCCGTTATGCTCTTGCGGATTATCATAACAAAAATCAACCACCATTGAGAGTCGGTCGGCTATTACTACCTTCTTGAATAGTCCCCATGCAATGCGCATCAGGCCTTCTTTCAGGTTGTTGAAATCATATTTAAAATAAGTATGAAACTGCCACAAAAGATTTTGTGGTCGCTCAATGGGCCCGGCCACCAATTGCGGATAAAACATCACATAGAGGGCATATATACTAAAATCTTTCTCAGCCTTCTGATTCCCCCGATAGACCTCAATTGTATAGCTCATGGCCTGAAAGGTATGGAACGACAGCCCGATAGGCAAGGCAAAGTCGAGAAAAGGAAAGGGGGTTGGGGTATCGAATTTTGATAGGATTAGGGCCAGATTCGTATTCAGGAAATTGTAATATTTGAAATACGCCAGAAAACCAATATTGGTAATAAGGCTCAGCACCAGCAGCAACTTTCGTTTTTTGCCAGTGGCATCAGCTATCCAGAGACCTGCGAAATAATCGACAACAATCGTTACGAATAAGATAAGAATATAGATAGGCTTGAACACCGCATAAAAATAGCAACTAGCCAGGAGCAACAACCAGATTCTGCCTCGATGTGGTAAACTGAAATACGCTAAAGTAACAACAATAAAAAAGAAAACGAATTGTAAAGAATTAAATAGCATTCAGGTCTTTGTTTTTCAGAAATCAAGTATCAAAGTTCAGAGTTATTATCAAGGTTTCAAAGGTATTTTTTCAGAGAATATTTATTGGGCGGGGAGTTTTGCTAAGATAGCTAACTGATTATAAGTCTTTAAGCCATCTGAGAGAGCTAGTTTGGTATCCGATAGATTTCAATCACAACCAGTTTTATTCATTTTTTTCGAAACGAGTTTTGTATCATAAAATCAAACTGCTATATTTGCACCCACAATTCGGGAAAATAACCGGATTTAGTCAATCGGATCCGTAGCTCAGTTGGATAGAGCAACAGATTTCTAATCTGTGGGTCGCAGGTTCGAATCCTGCCGGGTTCACTTCAATAGTCGTCAATTTTTGACGACTATTTTTTTTAACAAATTTCTAATCTGTGGGTCGCAGACGGCCGGCCGCAGAACGTCTGACCGCTGCCGTTCGAATCCTGCCGGGTTCACGAAGCCTGGATCAATCCCAAAAGTTGTGGGGCTATAAAATAATTTCGACCTTTGCATTTTAAGAAAAGAGAAGATGCAAGAGAGTTACGGGGAATTATTGAAGCTATTGCTTCCTACAATTATAGTTGAGAATTTTGAACTTACTTCTTATAAGGC
>CALRLS020000536.1:0-3869 GCA_943368815.1 Cyanobium sp. NIES-981 | reverse complement strand
AAAAACGGCTCTATGCATATTACGCTATCAGATAACGGTTCAGGAATAGATGCGCCAAAGCTAGGCTTAATAAAAGAGATATTAACGATGCCGGAAAAGCGTCAACCAGGTCAGAAAGGAATCGGTCTGGGATTATGGTTAGTGAGCCGGTTTGTAAAACGTAATAATGGAAAGATAGTCGTAGAGAGTAAACCGGAAGTCGGAACCACCTTTACACTCGCTTTTTAGACCAGTATTTATGTTTTCATAAATTTTATAAAGTTCTAAATTTTACATATTATTGTATTTAATTTTAATTGTAGTGGATTTTACAGAATATTATATTGAATTTATTGCTTTTGAGGGTCGCAAAGTAATACTTTGTCCGGTTCTATTTTAACATTATTTGGTCACTACTTCCTGTTATTTTTAACTTTAAACTGCTGCTAATTGTATGAAACAACCTCTATCCTTTCTTAAAGGTAAATTATTTCTATTTACCTTCTTTATTACCTATTGTGTTTATTTTGATGCTATAGCTCAGAAAATTTTTCTTAAAGACATCAAAGTCTCATCTAATTTCGATAGTCTGAATAGAGTAGCAAAACAACAAAAAGGTGTTCAAAAACTAATGACCTTATTAAGTATCCAGAATAGTACTATCAGCTGGGGGCATGATACGGTGTCCACTGATTCTCTTGAGAAGCTTATAAAAAATGAATTCCCTCAGGAATCAGGACATTTGTATTTTTTTAAAGCCATAAATGCATTTGAAGGAGAGAGGAATCTCTCCTCATCTTTTGATCTGGCAACCCGCGCATTGGCAGATTATATTAGGTACAAAGATACAACCGGAATAATTTATGCAAACACTATAATGGGTATGGCCAGTTTTTCGAGGGATTTAAAGGCAGACCATTATCCTCCTTATTATATGAATGCTTATAATTTAAGCCTTAAATCAAGCAATGCAGAGGCTAAGATATTAGGCTTATATGCCAGAATAAGACAATACGGAGATTCGGTTTACCTAAAGAGTAAGGCTGAAGAAATAATTAAGATTGGGAAGGCCGCTATGAAATTGATAAAAGAAAACCCTTATTATGAATACTTAAGTCAAATCATTTTAAATGCTTTGGTTTCTCCCTATAAAGCCAAAGCTGACTATGAAGAGTGTTATAATCTGAATGTACAAATAATGGAAGTATATAAGAAGTATAATGTAGAAACACCTGCCGTTATTTTGCATAATCTGGGAGGGATTAGTTTAGCTTTAAAAAGATATAAATTAGCCAAGGGCTATTTTGAGCAGGGTATGAAATATATGTATACACACAAAGTTAACGACTGGAATGCCTGGACGCGTATTTTTAGTAATTACCATAGGTCATTGGTAGCTTTGAAAGAATATGAAAAGGCAAGCATCTATGCCGATAGTATAAGTTTATATTCAGAAAAGTACAGGATATCGCAGAACACAGAAACTGTCAATGAACTTTCAACCAAATATCAGGTGAAGGAAAAAGAACAGGAAGCCATCCTATTACAAAAAGAGAACGATGCTATATCTGCTCGTAATAAGCTGTATTCAGTCATCGGACTTCTGGCGCTGGTAGGCCTTGCAATAGCCATCTATTTTTCGGTAAGGTTGAGAAAAAAGAATCAGGAACTGGAAACAGCCAATAATAATATTATACAGTTGAATAAACTGAAGGAATACTTTTTTAGTATTATTGCCCACGATTTAAGACAACCCCTGGTTTCTCTCAATGGGGTATCGGGTACTATTCAGTATTATCTGAAGGAGAAGAATTATACAGCAGTTGAGAAGTTGATATACGCACTGGACGAATCAGGCCAGAAGCTTCACAATATGCTTAATAACCTGCTTGAGTGGGCGTCGGTACAGCGTGATGAAGTGCCATATGAGCCACAGGAACTCAATGTGCGGACTTGTATAGAAGAAACCCTGGAATTATATAAGCATTATCTGATGAGCAAAGATATAAAGATTGAGGTAATGTGCTCAGAAGAGGCGAGCTTATATGCTGACCGGAACGGTTTTCTATTAATACTGCGTAATCTGGTAGGGAATGCCTTAAAATTTGTTAGCAAGCGCAAAGGTATGATAGCTATTACCGTTGAAGAGGGCAAAAACGGCTTAATGCGAATCAAGGTCTCAGACAATGGCTCGGGTATAGACGCACCCAAGCTGGGAATAATAAAAGAGATATTAGCAAAGCCGGATAGGCGCCAACCCGGGGAGAAGGGAAGCGGCCTGGGTTTATGGTTAGTGAGCCGTTTTGTAAAACGTAATAATGGAAAGATAGCCGTAGAGAGTAAGCCGGAAGTCGGAACTACCTTTACTCTTGCTTTTTAAACCAATACTTCTTGTTTCAGAAGCCGCACAAGGTCTAAAAGTTTTACGAAAAATACTTGTGTTTAATTTCGGTTATTTTCTAATTTGTAGAATATTGTATTAAGTCAGGTGCTTTTGATGATAACAAAGCGATGCTTTGTTCAGCTCTATTGATATATTATTGGGCCATTACTTCCTTTCATTTTAAATTTTAAACTGCTGTTAATTGTATGAAACAACCGCTATCCTTTCTTAAAGGTAAATTATTGCTATTTACCTTCTTAACCACCTGTAATATTTATTTTGATGCCGCCGCTCAAAAAATATTTTTTAAAGATATAAAAGTGTATGCTAATCCTGATAGTCTGAATAGAGTAGTAAAACGACAGAAGGGCATGGAAAAACTCAAAACTTTATTAAATATTCATAAGAGTAATCTTATGTGGTCTGTCTCTGTTGATATTATGGCTACTGATACACTGGAGAAATTCATAAAAAAGGAATTTCCACAAGAATCAGGGCATCTTTATTTCTTTAAAGCCAATTATGTACGTCAAGAAAAAAGAGATAAAGCATTGTCTTTTAATTATGGAACCCGTGCACTGGCTGAGTATACAAGGTTGAAAGATACAACAGGAATGATATATGCTTTATCGTTAATGGGCATGAACAGTTTTACAAGAGATTTGAAAGCAGAACATTACCCTCCTTATTATTTGAACGGCTATAATTTAAGTTTGAAATCAAATTGTACAGAGGATAAAATAATAGGTATATTCTGCCGGATGAGGCAATATGGAGATTCGATTAACTTAAGACCTAAGGCTGATGCAATAATTAAAATCGGGAATGAAGCTCTGCAATTGATAAAAGAAAATCAGTACTATGAATTCTTGGCTCAAGAAATTTTAACTTCTTTGTTCTTTGTTAATAGAGCTCAATCTGATTATAAAGAGTGTTATCGTTTGCTTGTACAGCTTTTAAAAATATACCAGAAGTATAAAGTAGAGCCGCCACCTGCTATTTTAGGTAATTTAGGTAAGACTTGCTTATCTTTGAAGGAGTACAAATTGGCGAAGGAGTATTTTGATCAGACTTTGAAATCTGTTAGCGCTCATGACAATTCTGATTTTGAAGGCAAAGCATTTATTTTTAATTATTATCATGCGGCATTGGTGGGTATGAAAGAATACGAGAAGGCAAGTGTCTATGCCGATAGTATATATGAATATTCAGAAAAATTCAGATTATCTCAGAATACAAAGACGGTTAATGAACTTTCAACGAAGTATCAGGTGAAGGAAAAGGAGCAGGAAGCATTATTGTTACAAAAAGAGAAAGATGTAATAACCTCCCGTAATAATCTGTATTTAGCCGTTGGACTTCTGGCACTGGCAGGCCTCGCAATAGCCATCTATTTTTCGGTAAGGTTGAGAAAAAAGAATCAGGAACTTGAAACAGCCAATAATAATATTATACAGTTGAATAAACTGAAGGAATACTTTTTTAGTATTATTGCCCACGATTTAAG
>CALRLS020000535.1:0-3870 GCA_943368815.1 Cyanobium sp. NIES-981 | reverse complement strand
TGAGGTTACGAGTCAGCTTTTATTGGCAAAGTCATTATTTACGGCTGATGAATATCCTGAATTAAGGGAAATATTTAATAAAATGATTACAAAGCAAAACGAGCAGATTGTACTAAAGAAGAACTAAAAAAAATGAGAATATAGCGTTTCTCAAGCTGTTGAAAATATTAACAACTAAACTGTTGCTGAACTTTTATGAAAAAAACTACACTATTTTTATGGCTGATTACCAGAGCCCACCTTCTTTATGCGCAGGAAGTAGTAGAACCTAAGATTAAATTCGGAGAATTTAATCGGGCCGACGTTGAAATGAAATCTTATGATAAGGACTCCAGTGCCGATGCAGTCGTTTTGTATGACTTCGGTCAGACAAGCTTTGATGCCAAGGCCGGAATGATTTATCACCGTTTTGTATACCACGGCAGGATTAAGATTCTGAAAAAATCAGCCTTGGATATGGGTACTATTTCTATGCAAATAGTTAAAGCAGGTTATGAAAGAGACCAGTTTATTTCTGATGTTAAAGGATTTACCTATAATCTTGAAAATGGAGAGGTAAAAAAAGAGAAGCTTACCAAAGAATCTATTTTTATCGAAAAGCCTGTTGGAGATCGTCAAAACGTGAAAATAACCATGCCTAATGTAAAAGAGGGGTCAGTCATAGAGTATACTTATACCCTCGAAACCCCCGTTAGTGTCTCATGGAACCCTTCGACCTGGACTTTTCAGGGAGAGCATCCGGTTATGTGGAGTATTTATGAAATTACTATCCCGACCTATTTTACTTATAGAATGCTGATGTCGGGTTATTTAGGACTTACTTCCAATAAAACTGAACAGGTCAATATAAGGCTTGCAGACAGTGAAACAAATGGGCTTTTGCAGAGGTTTGTCATGAAAGATGCTCCGGCGTTCAGAAATGAAGCCTACATTACAAGTGCCGGTGATTATATTTCTAAAATTGATTTTGAACTGGCCAGTATTATGTGGCCTGGTGTATTGAATAAGGATTTTTCTTTGGATTATGCCTCCCTAAACAAGACTATGCTCGAAAGCCAGATGTTTGGCGGCCAGCTTAAAAAGACGGGCTTTCTGGAAGATGCAGCTAAAGAAATTAAAAGTAAGTTCAGCGATTCTACAGCCCGGTTGAAAGCCGCTTGTGAGTATATTCAGAAAAACGTGAAATGGAATGATGGCTACAATGTTTATTCGAATAACCTGAAAAAAGTATTTGAAGCCCACAAAGGTGATGCAGGAGATATTAATTTATTATTAGTGGCATTATTAAGAGAAATAGGCTTTGACGCTAACCCCGTAATTTTAAGTACCCGGAAACATGGTAGAATTCATGAACATTATGCTCTGAGTAAACGGTTCAATTATGTGGTGGCACACATTGAAAGAAACGGAAAGGATTTTTTGATGGATGCAACAGATGAATACCTGAAATTAGGAATGCTGCCAGTTCATTGTTTGAACGGCATTGGCTGGCTGGTACACCCAACTAATGGCAGATTAGTATCGATTATACCTTCAGAGAGAAAGGTGGAGTTCAAAAACGCAAATCTGGTAATTGATGAGGAAGGAGAATTAAAGGGAACTTTAGCCAAATCTTATAGTGGTTATGGCGCTTTGACCGAAAAAAGAGAGTTTAAAGATAAAGGACAGGAAAAGTACCTTGAGGAAGTCAGAAAAGAAAACGCTAGCTGGGTGATTGAAAAAGCTGAATATACCAATACTGATAATCCGGATGCCCCAATGCGTGCCCAGTACCAGATAACGCTTAATGATTATGTGACTAAAGCAGGAAATATGCTTTATCTGAAACCTATGCTTTCAGAAGGGCAAAAAGAAAACCTGTTGAAAGCAAAAGAGCGTCAGTATCCTATTGACTTTGCTCATCCTATGGAAGAGACTTTCATGGCAACTTATGAATTTCCGAAAGACTATTCTATTGTAGAGATGCCAAAAAACATTGCTCTTAATCTGCCGGAAAACGCCGGAAAATTCACTTATTTAACCGCAGTGAATGAAAATAAAATTACACTGACAAGCCGTATTCAGTTCCGTAAAGCTTTATACTATGCTGAGGAATATCCGTTCTTGCAGGAGTTTTTTGATAAAGTTGTTGCAAAACACCAGGAACAGATTGTATTGAAGAAAAATTAAATGAAATAAATCGAAATAGATTCTAAGACTTTTGAAAGTACGTTTTTAATGTAATACCAACACTCATGAGGAAAACTTTGTTCCTACTGTTACTAAGTATCTGGGCCCATCTGATATATGCTCAGGAAGTAGTCGAACCTAAGATTAAATTCGGGGAATTTAATCTGGCAGACCTTGAAATGAAATCTTATGATAAGGATTCTTCTGTTGATGCCATTGTTTTATACGATTACGGGCAGACAAGTTTTGATGATCGTTTCGGCACTGCAAGTCAACGTTTTATTTATCATACAAAAATAAAAATCCTGAGAAAATCTGCTCTGAATTTAGGTACTGTTTCATTGCAATTGGTGAAAGCCGGTCTTGGAAGAGAACAAGTAATTTCAAATATCAAGGGTTTTACCTATAATGTTGAAAATGGTAGTGTGACAATGGAAAAACTTGCCAAAGAATCTATATTTGTTGAAAAGCCTGTCGGAGGTATACAGAATGTAAAAATAACAATGCCTAATGTAAAAGAAGGTTCGGTAATTGAATATTCATACACCATCACGACACCGTTTACCATCTCCTGGAATCCCCCGACATGGACCTTTCAGGGAGAGAATCCGGTAATGTGGAGTATCTGTGAAATTATAGTGCCACCCTATCTGAACTACGGAATGTTGATGTCAGGTTATTTAGAGTTGACCTCAAAAAAGGAAGAATTAATCAACGAAAAAGTAGATGATTTTTACCTTCAGGGACTTAAACATAGATTTATATTAAAAGATGTTGCGGCATTCAGAAACGAGGCATACATCACTAGTTACAGAGATTGTATTTCTAAAATTGACTTTGTGCTGGAACGAGGTATGGGCTTTAGCTTCCTTCCTTCAGATTATTCCAACATGAACAGGGCTCTTCTTCAAAGTGAGATGCTCAGTGGACAGCTTAAAAAAACCGGATTTTTAAAAGAAGTAGCCCAAGAAATTAAATCTAAGTATAATGATTCAACTGCGCGTTTAAAAGCAGCTTGTGACTATGTTCAAAAAAACGTAAAATGGAATGGAGGTTTCGATATTTATTCAAGAAGCATTAAAAAAGCATTAGAAGACCACCTAGGGGACTCAGGAGATATTAATTTATTATTGGTGGCTTTATTAAGAGAAATAGGGTTTGATGCTAATCCGGTAATTTTAGGTACAAGAAGAAATGGCAGAATTGATGAGAAGTATGTGATAATGAAAAGGTTTGACTATTTAGTAGCGCATATTAAGAGAAACGGAAAGGATTTTCTGATGGATGCAACTGATGAGCATCTGAAATTAGGTATGCTGCCTCTTCATTGTCTGAATGGGCTTGGCTGGTTGGTTCATCCATCTAATGGCGGATTCGTTAAGATTATTCCGACAGAGAGAGACGTGGAATTTAAAAACGTAAATCTTGTAATTGATGATGAAGGTGAATTAAAAGGAAGTTTCACCAAATCTTATAATGGCTATAGTGCTTTAATCGAAAAAAGAAATTTTAAAGACAAAGGACAGGAAAATTATCTGGAGGAAGTCAGAAAAGAAAATCCTAACTGGGTGATTGAAAAAGCGGATTACATAAGTAATGATAGCCCGGATGCCGCAATGAATGCTGAATACCGGATACGCCTTAATGATTATGTGACAAAAGCCGGAAATATTCTTTATCTGAAACCAATGCTGTCGGAGG
>CALRLS020000534.1:0-3884 GCA_943368815.1 Cyanobium sp. NIES-981 | reverse complement strand
CAATCGCTGCGCTCTTATGACTCACTTAATACTAAGTATAAAGATATTTATTTAAGGTCAGAAGAAATGAAGAGTGAGTTAGAAGAGAAAAAAGACTCACTGATAACTCTTATTAATCTTTATAAAGAGCTGAAGGATAGCTTAATTATTAAAGACAAGATTATTGCTCAAAAAGATTCTATTATTAGTTTCTATAAGAATGAGTTACAAAGAGTAAGAACAAGGAATACTGAGGCAATTACCTTATTAGAAGAGGCCGTTAGGGTTGAATCAGAAGCAGATAAAATGTGGGGAATATGGAATAGAAAAGAACGCAGATTAAAATATGCAAAAGCAAAAATCCTTTATGAAAAGTTATTTAAAGAATATTTGATTTTATCAGCAGATGAGTCATCTCATCGCGCATGGGTTAAAATGAATGAACTTTAAGAGGGAATTTAGATTAGAAAATCCGAATTATCAATTTCGGGATTTTAGTATAATTTCTTCGTTTTTTCTTAAACTTATTTCTTTCGGCTACAAATGGCGGGTCGCCGCCCGGTGTCCACTCATTTTTGTCCGCTCGCCGTCCGTATGAAATAAAAAGTTTAAACAGGATCTAAGTTCTTGAATTTTAAAAAACATCGTTTCAAAAACGGGGTACACATCGACTGATAGCTCAACTACGGATTGAAATTATGACTAACGGGGGCTTTAAAGAGTAAAAGTAAAACCGTTAGCTCAAATACCCAACCGTTTTTTATGGTACCTGGATTCAGCCGAACCCAAGGTATTGGATCAAAATTTTGAACCACTACGCGTAAAATTGTTTTTTGACAAATATTATCTTTTTACAGCCCCATCCAAAGCCCTATCATAAGCATCCAGACATTTATTAAGAGGCTGGCCTTCTGTATGGATACAATTGCAGAAATCATCCACTGCTTTTGGGTTTTTGCTGTTCTTTGCCTGTGTTTCGCAGTCTCTCAGGGTGTTTCGGGGTTCTATATTATACATATTGATGAGTACGAATATAAGCACAACCAAAGTGGCTAATGAACCTATAAAAAACTTTGTGGGGAAGGTTTTAATGCCTTCACTTTTATCTCGTAAAATGCGGTGTTCGGGTGGTTCGTTGAAAGGTAGAATGTACTTGATTTTATGGTAGTCCCACAAAATTAGAAACAGGTTTGCCAGAACCATTAAGGGCGAACTGATATGTGAACCCTCAAACCGAACTGCCAGAGACAGAACGGTGATATTAAGAATTATCGGAAAATAAAGTAGCGCACCAAGTGTGGCCGTGCGTGGAATCAATAATAAAATGGCAGCCGTTACCTGTAAAATACCGATTAAAGTATAATAATAGCCAGTATAATAGAGCGCTTCGAGATAATGCCCCATCGGATGATTGATGGAAAGAGAAGTAAAACGCTCACCAAAAATTTTCACAAAACCCGATGGTATAAAGCCCGCCGCAAGGGCCAGGCGACAGAAGATTGAAAAATATTGCAGCCAGATGTTTTTTCTGAGCTGTGCATGAATCGTTTCAAATCTGGAATAAATACTCATCAGTTTTTATTTAATATTAAGCAGTCTGTAAAGGATTTTGCTGCATTCATTAGTTAGCAAAAATGCTTTAAAAAGAACTGATTTGCAAAGTTTTTTGTGAGAGGCAATCCCGTTAGGGATTAAAATTCAGCCGAACAGGGTAGTAGTATTAATTTGAATTCTTAGCTCTCACCCAAACTATAAATCCTGTCATTAGTATCACAAAAATATTGAAGCCTATCTGTGATGCCTCTCCCCTTGAAATATGAAAAATACTGGCGGCTATCATCAAAGCTATTATTCCATAGCCTGCATAGATTGTCAATTGCGGTTTGATGCGGAGGGCTGATGGTAATATTATTCCTAATCCCCCGAGTAAATCAACTATCCCTGTGATTTTAGTGAGACTTACATTATCAGCAGTCCAGGGCCACATTTTGGCTAGTTCTTCGATGGGAGTAAACAATTTCATGTAGGCGGCCCATAATAGAGTAAGAGATAGTAAAATCTGGCATATCCAGGTGGCAATATTCAGGGCTTTTGGGGTATTCTTGTGATTGGTCATTGTAAGATATTTTTTTATGCTGCAAGATTAAGTAATTTTACTTTCCGAATGATAGTACTATCCCATTGGATAGCACTATCCGACGCGATAGTATCGCTAAAAAAGAAGATATGTTAACAAATGGCACTTGCCCAAAAAGTATGCTTTCTATCAAGGATGCGCTTGAAGCCCTTGAAGGAAAATGGAAATTACTGGTATTATTTTCCTTGTCGGCTGGCCCGAAAAGATTTACGCAGCTAGCCAGAGAAGTAAGCGGAATAACCGATAAAACACTATCAAAAGAACTGAAAAACCTTGAAGCCAACGAGCTGATAAAACGAGAAGTGCATGATACCTTTCCGCCGACAATTGAGTATTCAATTACCGAGCATGGCCTGTCTCTTGAAAAAGTGATAGAAGAATTACATTTCTGGGGCCTGAGCCATCGTAAGAAGGTGATTGGGAAGTAGGGAGTGGGAAGCTTGAAGCTATAAAATTGGGACTTTTGCACCCAAAGTAGCAGACAAGGCACTGCCTTGTCTGCAATCTATGTGATAGTATCCTTCAACCATCCACTCTACGCCGACTTCGGACTCTCTTAATCAACCAGAATACACCCCACAAAATCATCCCTAAAACCAACACTGCCACAATTATTACCCCATAAAACTTGTATTTAAAATTACCCCAGTGTTCAAAAGTACTTCCTTGTAGAGAGTTGGCTTTCAGATACATAATGCCGTTGCGATTGTCGAGTATTAGGTTATACTGGCGTAGCAGTTCGTTGCCCAGCAGACTTTGCTTACCGTTGGGATGTGCAGGGTCGTTGGCATTGGTAACTATTTCTGTAAAAGTCAGGCTGCCGACTTTCACCTCCGGTATAATCACAATTTTTTTGGTGCCGAATTTGAATATCGTTTCCAAATTGTTCCATACATCAAACTCTCCCGTAAAATCTTCCCCGATAAGCATCGTACCATCCCGGCCTGTATCGAACAGAAACCAGTCTGAATAGGTTTTACCTGCTATGCGCAAATCAATCTTTATTTTTGGTCGATGCTGGTCATACTGTACCGGATGTCTGGTGTAGCTTTCTGGTACAGGTATAGTTTGTGGATGCACAATCAGAATTTTTTTATCGTAATCAATTTCAAGCGCTGCATCAGCAAATAGCGAGTTGCCGATAATCATATCGTCTTCGTCGGCCAGATTTCTCACCTGTACCACCGGAACATTTTTCCATTTCAGATTCCCGATTTCCAACACTGTTTTAGTACTTTTTGGCTCTTCATTTGTGCCGCTGGTGTTGGTTACTGTCATTTTTCCATCGAATTGAATACCGGCTTTCTTTACAGAGTTCACATTTACACAGGTTATGCCTGCGCCAAGGTCTAGCATCATATAGATGTTGCTTTTGCCGTTCACCTTCCCAACCACATAGGGCCGACTACCGCGCATAATAAATGGAATCGTATCGGCCTGCATCCCAGGTTTTATCTGGCTTGGCATACTCACATCATGGTAATTAGCTGATACGCGGGTAAAGCAACTGTCTTTGCCATTGAGCAGCACCACAAAATCATACACCATACCATACTGCGCATCAAACGAAATAGAATCCTGGTCGGTAATAAAAGTTACTTTACTATTGGCACGGGTGTATCAACAAAATAAATATCCGGCTTTATTTCCGGACTAAGACCCCAGTCAGATTTGAGATGATTACCGTCTCTGATAATGACCGATTTTGAATGCGCCTGAATAACAGGCAGGTTCTTTTGAGCATAAACGTTAAAAACGCATAGGCATA
>CALRLS020000533.1:0-3886 GCA_943368815.1 Cyanobium sp. NIES-981 | reverse complement strand
AAGAACTAGCCACATTACGAACATGAAATTGAAATGTATCATTGTTGAAGATGAAGTAATGGCCCGCAAGTCATTGCAACGACTCTGTGAACAGCACGAGTCGCTTGACTTAGTTTCTGTTTTTGAGAATGCAGAAGATGCTCTGGTTTATTTATCTACAGAGAAGGTCGATATTATCTGGCTTGATGTCGAAATGCCCGGGCTTTCAGGTTTTGATTTATTAGAGAACCTAACGGTGATACCGCAGGTAATCATGACCACAACCAAGACAGAATATGCATTTGATGCCTATCAGTATCAGGTAACCGACTACCTGAAGAAACCTATCATGATGCCTCGGTTCAAGGTGGCGGTTGATAAGGTTTTAGAGCTCAATGCACGCAAAACAACGATTTCTACGCAGAGACAGGAGATTTACGTAAAAACGGAAGGCAGGTATATACGCTTACCCTATGCCGACATTCTTTTTATTGAGAACATCGGTGATTATGTAAAAATCTTCACACAGGATACTTCTTATATTATTCATACCACGATGAAATACCTGGAAGAAAAATTAGGAAACCAGTTTCTGCGGGTTCATCGGTCTTTTATAGTTCATCTGGATAAAATCGTTGATATAGAGGAAAACAATCTTGTGATTGCCAAGAAGGTAATACCTATCAGCAGGGCTAATAAACCTGAGTTAATGAATCGGCTTAATATGCTGTAATCACTATTACTGAATCAAATAATCTGAAATTTGCGAGAGTACCCTAAATATTTTTTCAGGTAAAGAATATAATGGTACTTTTTTTGCTTTATTCTTACATAAAAACTATAATCGTATGTTTGAGTTTAATGCTCATCTTGATGCTGAATACATCAACGAAATTTATGGTGGAGACTTATCTATCGTACAAATTATGTTCAGTTCTTTTCTAGAAGAGAGTATTCCGGTGTGGAATGAAATGTATGATAAAATAGTCAGCAAAAATTACACAGAGGTGGGCCGTCTGGCTCATCAGATAAAACCATCTTTTTCGATGGTCGGACTCACTTTTTTACACCCTAAGATTCAGGCCTTTGAATCGTTCGCAAAATCCGCTCCGGGACAGGGAGAGTTATTGACACAATACCAACAAATTGCAGTAGATGTTAATCATGCAAAACTGGTTATTGAAGAAGAACTGAAACGAATGGAGGCTTATGTTTGAATCGGTTTTTAAAGTCATGCTTTAGCTGTCAGCTAAATAAATCTCAATGCGCCTACTTTTAGTTTCTTCTGTGTCCGACTTACCTAAATCTTTATTGTACTGATAATGAAAACTATCGTTGAAATTTTCTTCTGGCTTTGTATTGGTCTGGTTTTTTATACATATATAGGTTATGGTATTTTAGCATGGATTTTTGTTAAAGTCCGCAAAATATTAGGTATTACATTTCCCACATCCGATGACCCTTCATTTCAACCCAAAGTCACGCTGGTAATACCCGCTTACAATGAAATGTCTTGTATTGATGCCAAGGTAAAAAACTCTTTTGGCTTAGATTACCCGGCAGATAAAATAGATGTTTTGTTCGTAACAGAGGGTTCCAATGATGGCACTACAGAATACATAGAATCGTTGCGAAGTACATACCCGAATCTGAAAATCATTGGTGGTAATGAGCGCAAAGGTAAGATTGAGGCCATGAATGTGGCTATTAAAACCATTTCAACACCGATTGTTATTTTTACAGATGCTAATACTACGCTCAACAAGGCAGTTATCAAAAACATTGTCCGCCATTTTAAAGACGAAAAAGTAGGAGCAGTAGCAGGCGAAAAACGGATTCAACTTGATGATAGTGAAGCCGCCGCAGGAGCAGGAGAGGGGCTCTACTGGAAATACGAGTCATTCCTGAAAAAACTGGATACTAAGTTGTATTCGGTAGTTGGGGCTGCAGGTGAATTATTTGCAGTCAGAACAAACTTGTATGGGTCGGTCGAGAAAGACACTTTGCTGGATGATTTCATGGTTTCGCTCAGAGTAGCAGCTAATGGCTATCGGGTTATTTACGAACCGCAGGCCTATGCCATAGAGCGCCCGTCTTTTTCAATTCAGGATGAGATGAAGCGTAAGGTACGTATTGCAACCGGAGGTTTTCAATCAATTGCCCGGCTTGGTTTTCTCTGGAATATTTTTAAATACGGCTGGTTATCTTTTCAATACGTATCACACCGTGCTATGCGATGGGCGGTAGCGCCTTTTTGCTTACCGCTAATTCTTGCGCTCAATCTGGCTCTGGTATTGATAGAAGGTAAAGCTGAGCCTTTAAGCTTATACAAGATACTTTTGATTGCTCAATTTGTATTCTATATTCTGGCCTTCGTAGGTTATTGGCTCGAAAATCAGAAAATCAGAATTAAACTACTCTTCGTGCCATTCTACTTTTCATTCATGAATTATTGTGCCATTAAGGGTTATAATCGTTACCGACAAGGAATTACTTCCGGTATCTGGGAGAAAGCCAAACGCGCGCAATAAATAAA
Organism: Cyanobium sp. NIES-981; assembly: GCA_943368815.1. Lineage (GTDB taxonomy): Bacteria > Bacteroidota > Bacteroidia > Cytophagales > Spirosomataceae > Emticicia. The sequence goes on along the minus strand of CALRLS020000533.1, from coordinate 1,371 downwards.
AATACTATATTCGGATATTAAGAAATCAGCTATAGAGCACTCTGTAGCTGATTTCTTGTTTTACTACCGCTTGATTATTTATTTTAAAACATTTAATTTTTTTTGGAAGAGACTACTAAAAGGGCATAGTTTTTGACGAACCATCATTATAAGGCGTAACCAGGTTTAGAGCATGTTTAAATTTTGTTTTTCTGCCTTTGTAGGTCGAACAATAATTTTTAAACATGCTTTTAATCGCCCTGACATTATTGCAAATGTTTAAATAATCTATTTAGACAACAACCCATTTAAAAAACAATGACCGTGCAAAAGAGATATTTAATTGTTTTGAGCATCTTCCTGACTTCTTTTCTACGTGCAAATGAGGTCCGGTCTCAGTCTTCTTCTGTTGATGCATCTTTAACAAAAGCCTTCGCAACCGATGAATTGCTGCCTGTTTTGATAGAGGCGGCTTTAAAAAACTCTCCAGATGTTAAAAGACTTACTACCAATATCATAGTAGCTGAATCTAATTTAAAAGTTAGTAAAAATGCTATTCTGAGTGGCTTAGCTGCTAATACCAGCTATCATTATGGTACCAATTATTCAGCTGTTAATAACGAATCTGTATTCAACAACGGCTTTTATAATCTTACTACTGCACAAACCGGCTTTTACAATATTGGTATAGGTCTTAGTATGCCAATAACCAATATTCTTAACAGGAAACATATTCTCAGAGCAAATCGTGCACAGATACAAATGGCTGCCAATGACAGAGATAACTCGGCTTTACTGGTTAAGCAGGATATAATCAGAATGTATCAGGCTTTAAAATTAGCACATAAAATACTGGCATTAAGTAGCAGTAACAAACAGGCCTTTCAGGTTAACTACAATCTGGCCGAAAAAGAATTTTTACAAGGCCAGTTAAGCGTATCGGAAATTTCCAGAATGCTCGACTTTATCAATAAAGCGAAGATGGAATATGAAACCAATTTAAATAATTTTCAAACCATTCTTTTGCAACTGGAGACTTATGCGGGTGTTAGTCTAATGTCCTTATTAAAACAGGTGAAATGAGTTTTCTGCATTTTATAAATATAATTCTTAAAAACCTTAAGGCGCTGATACTGATTCCATTAGTATTGGCTGCTACTATTTATTATTTTACCCGAAACGAAAAAAAATCATATTCTTCTGAATCTACTATTTACACCGGTATTGCCTCAGGTTATAGTTTAAGTGGAAGTATTAAAACCGACTTTTTCTCAACAAATAATGCTTTCGATAATTTATTGTCTCTCATACAGGCACGAGAAACAAAAGAAGAAGTGGCAGTAAGTTTGCTTGCAGAGCATCTTTCATTAAAAGCGCATGACCCTACAAAAC
>CALRLS020000532.1:0-3894 GCA_943368815.1 Cyanobium sp. NIES-981 | reverse complement strand
GAAAGACCTGAAACTCTTTGAGCTTGGCCGTGCTTATTTTACGAAACAAGACGAAGGACAGGATAAAAAATACAAGGAAAGCAAACACCTGAGTTTGTGGCTCACAGGTAATCAACAAAACGAAACCTGGCTGGCACCAAGCACACCTGTTACCTTCCATGATTTAGCACTTGCGGTACAAAAAGTACTGAAAGCCATGAAAGTGACTAAGTTTGATACGCAGGAGCTAAACTCACCTGTCTATCAGTACGGACTTACTTATATAGTCAATAAAAAGCCGATTGTAAGTTTAGGTTTGATAAAACCATCAATAACGAAGCTGGCCGATGTAAAACAGGCCGTGTTCTATGCCGATTTCGATTGGGAATTTGTATTGAAACAATATACGGATAAAGTTGAGTACGTAGAGATACCGAAGTTCCCAGAAGTACGTCGTGATTTATCCTTGGTTTTAGATAGCGCCACGAGCTTCGACCAGGTATCGGCTATTGCTTACAAAGTAGAACGAAACCTGCTGAAAGCCGTGAATGTGTTTGATATTTATGAAGGAGAAAAACTAGGCGAAGGCAAGAAATCATACTCTGTAAGCTATATTCTTTTAGACAAAGAGAAAACGCTAACCGACGAAAGTATTGATAAGACAATGCAACGATTGATAGGGGCTTATGAGAAGGAGTTAGGGGCGATAATAAGGAAGTGATTAAAATGAAGAAAGGCTCTATCGAATAGGGCCTTTTTTTATTTTAAGCATTATTTTGAAACCTGCATAAAACTAGATATGTTATAATCAATATAGATTATGGCATCTTATCTATCTTCCGGACTCATAATTTTAAACTTTAATTGAGTTAGTAAAGTATAAGCGCGTTAAATTGAAGATATTTTGAGGATATTAAATTTGAAATAGTTATTTTTACTAAAAAAGAAAACCAATGCAGGCATTAAACTATAATTTTGATAAGCGGATAGGAGAACGTATTATTAGCCTTCGGAAGCAAAAACATGATGCGGGTTTTCCGTTTATGATAGAAAGTAATGGTGAACTTCCTACTAATCAGGCCTATATGGAATATGCTGACGGGAGGGTTGAAATTGTAGAATTTCATGATAAGTTTCAGAATTATGTGAGCCTTAGAGAACTTAACAAAGTAGAATTAAGCAATTTCCGCCAAAAATATCAGATGCAGGATGCCTGATTTATTTGTTATTACAGGAGCAAACGGAGCAGGAAAATCGACTCTTTCAGCAACTTTATTGCCATCGTCTTTTGTAGCTTTAAAGGTTTTTGATGGAGATAAATATTTTGTAGAGCAATTGTCTTCAATTTTCCCTGCAAAAATGAAATCCCCTAAATATGCTCGTTATGAAGCCTTTCAGAATACTGTGAATCATTTTGAATCATTAGTGAATAAGGCAATTGAAACCCAATCTGATTTTGCTTATGAGGGACATTTTAGTAGTGAATCACCATGGTCTGTTATTGAGAGATTCAGAGGGAATGCTTATAGAATTACAATGTTTTTCCTGATGGTAAAGACACTGGAGCTATCTCAAAAAAGGGTTGCAGAACGTGTAAAAACAGGTGGACATTATGTAACACCTGCAGAAATTGAACGAAATTATTATGGCAATTTGATTCAATTAAATCGACATTACTCTTTATTAGACGAACTTATTATTGCAGATAATACTTCAATTCCCAATTTACTTTTTCATAGAGTTGATAATACTCAGATATTTAAGTTGGATGAATTACCAGATTGGTTTGAAAATTATTTGCCGGATTTTTGTTAAAGTTTATTACTCAATCCTTCCTCTCCTTACACAACTCAATCAATACCCCATTGCTACTTTTAGGATGTAGAAAACACACTAGTTTATTATCGGCACCTAATTTGGGTTCGGCGTTCAATAAGATAAAACCTTCGCCTTGCAGTCGTTTCATTTCAGCCAGAATATCGTCTACTTCAAACGCAATATGGTGAATGCCTTCTCCTCGCTTTTCTATGAATTTTGCAATAGCGCTATCCGGATTCCTGGCCTCCAAAAGTTCTATTTTAGTTTCATTGACCTTAAAAAATGAGGTCATTACACCTTCGCTTTCTACCGATTCAGATTTATAGGGTGCCACATTCAGTAATTTTGAGAACAAGTCATTAGAAGCGACTATGTCTTTTACTGCAATACCTATATGTTCAACGTTTGTAAGTATAAAATTAATTTTAAGAGTCTAATAATATATCAATTAATCAACTTTTTTAGAAAAAAATAATTCAAAGGAATCAAAAGATTCGCTACACTACGAACCTCTTGATTCCTTTATAAATCAGGGAAATGAACTATTTGAGAAAAGTAAAGTTGTTTGTGAATTTAGAAACTTTATTCTGTAAGCTGTTTGCAGCAAGTGTAAGACCCCTGACAAACCCTTCTTTATAAATATTGTCAACTTCTGATTCTATCTCCTTGACTTCAAACCACTTGTCAAGTTCTTTAAATTTTTTAAATCTGTCACGGATATTAATAACAGCAGACCCAATTGCAATGGCTAAAAAACCTTCTGTATTGAGCCATTGATTGGCAGGGCTATTAGATTCAGCATTCCCCTTCAAAATCCAGGGGTTTAGTTCATTAGCTAATTCTTTTGAGATTAGTTCCAGGTATTCTAAAAACAAAGACTGGGCATATGCCTTATTAGTGTGTTCGCTCACAATATCAAGAACGTGGTTCCCAATATTATATAGCTCTGAAAGCGGGATTTCTGAAAACTTCAAATTGGCATTGTTCATGCTTGCCTCCATAACCTTTACATTGAAGAAAGCCTCAAAAGTGTATCGACGAATGAAGCAAAGCATATTTTTAGATCTTGACATCCATCGTGAAATGTTCATATAATACTGTTCAATAATCGAATAAATCTGTGGGTTTTGTACAAATCCCACAAGATTTACATTTACAAAATGGTGCCATGTTGAATCAATAACAATCCGACCTAAATTAGCGACTCTACCGTCCCAAACACCAATCGAAGGAAAACAATGCGCATCGGTAGGGTCTTTTGAGCCAGACCTATTGCCTGCAACAACAAACGAAATAGCAATATTTTGAGTACGAATAGTGTGATTTGTATTGTCGCTCTGGCGAGTCACTGTAAAATCACGTTCGGATTTACATTCACCCTCGTGAGGATGGTCAGGCATAATCTTAATAATTCCTGAAGGCTCAATATCAGTTTTAATTGCCAAAATAGGATGAGGCAATAAATTATTTACAGGACCGTACATTCTTGGATGAATGTTTTGAGGCAAGACGTCGGATTGATCATTAAAATTTAAAGAGCTTGCATTTCCGCTTGGCGGATTATTTGTATCATTCCGTCTTCTAAAAGTCATGCTAACCTCATTCAAATCCTGATTCGCATTCGTGTCAGACCAGTGTCGCATATCTTTTACTCTTGTAATATTACCACAGAGAGAAATACCTAAGTTTCCATGGTCACCAGTGGCAAACAACCCACCGCCACTTTCCATATATATATCTATGGCTTTCAATTCTGTTGTGGAAAGTGAGTAAGTGTTATCTATTCCAAACAGCCAGACTTGGTCATATTTCTTGGTATCAAAATGCTGAATATTGTCAAATCTAAAATTATTGATTCTATTAAAAATAAAAGCATTTGTTCCCTGCATGTCAGGTGTGTTTAGCTGTATGTTGTGTCTGTGAGCAAGAGTAAGGTTATATTTCAAATTTGTCGGACTTGCATCTTGCATTTTCTTGAAAATTGTGGTAAAATTGGATAGACCAAAAGTACCTGTGCCAAATGTAAGACCATCTACTACAAGTAATACGTTTATTTGGCAGGGCGCAAACCTAAACCAAGGTCTATAAAATTGGGGT
>CALRLS020000531.1:0-3910 GCA_943368815.1 Cyanobium sp. NIES-981 | reverse complement strand
ATTTTTTAAAAGTTGTATAAAAAGTGGATTTTGAATTAAAACCTACCTCGTATCCGATGGCTTCCAGGGTTAGATTCGGCTGCTCAATAATCATTTTACAGGCTTCGTTGATGCGGTATTCGTTGATATAGGTTGAGAAACTTTTACCTAAATTATCATTCAATAATTGTGATAGCTGATGCCCCGATACATTGATTTTTTTCGATAAATCATTGAGCTTTAGGTTCGGGTCTTTATACAATGCTTGTTCCTGTAGTAGTTTTTCCAGTTTCTGTACTAAGCTAGTTGCCTGCTCGTCCGTTATTTTCTTATGTACATATTTGTCTTGTCTGGCAAATGCAAGGTTCACCATTTTTTCGCGATGTATCACAAACACAAGACTAATGTAGAGAAAGCAGGTAAAAGCTAAAGGCCCGCTTATACAAAAACCATGGAAGACATTGAAAATAGATAAGAGATAGTTGAATAGGATGATGGTATTACCTAATAATAAAAGTATAAGGAATTGTTCATTGACGTTTAATTCTTCCTGCTGATTATAAATTTTTAATAAGATATTTTTTATACTAAATCCGGCTGTGAGTGTATATAAAAGCCAATGAAGATAAACAAAATAGACAACATAGTTATTCCATATATGGGGGTATTTCTGATAGGGGAATATGAGCCCTGTCAATAGAATGGTGATGAATTGAAAACTGAAACTCCATTTCCACGAAGCAGGAATCTCGGTGATATTTTCATTAATGGCCTTGATAAGGTAAAAGAGCGTAGGCCCAATAAAGAAACAGACTGAAAGGCCAATCTGTCTGTAAATATCGGGCAAGGAGGGGTAATAATATAAAAATACAGATTTACCAATCCTGATACTCAATATCAATAATAACAGACCTAATAAGAAACTGATGAAATTTCTGATTTTCTTGAAAAAAAGAAAATAGGCGGCAAGAATAAGCCCATTAAACGTGCCTGACCCACTAAAGAAAAACATCAGTCCCTGCTCTATATTCATACCTGTAGAATTTTAAAGTATATTTTCTGCTTTCTCTTTATAGGCCATCGGTGTAGTATGCTTCAATTTTTTAAAAGTTGTATAAAAAGTAGATTTTGAATTAAAACCTACTTCATAGCCGATGGCTTCCAGAGTTAGATTCGGCTGCTCAATAATCATTTTGCAGGCTTCGTTAATGCGGTATTCGTTGATATAGGTCGAGAAACTCTTACCTAAATTATCATTCAATAATTGCGATAGCTGATGCCCTGATACATTGATTTTTTTCGATAAATCATTGAGCTTTAGATTAGGGTCTTTATATAATGCCTCTTCCTGTAGTAGTTTTTCCAGTTTCTGTACTAAGCCTGTTGCCTGCTCGTCTGCTATTTTTTTATTGGCATATTTGTCTTGTATGGCAAATATAAAAGTGTCCATCTTTTCTCTTTTCAACAAAAACAGGATACTGATATAGAGGATAAAAGTAAAAGAAAGCGGCCCGCTTATATAGAATCCCTGAGAAATATTCAGGAGAGATAGCAGATAGCTGATAAAAATGATGGTGTTACCTATAAACAACAATAATTGAAACTGTTCAGATAAATTCAGTTTTTCTTCTTTCTTAAAAACCTTTGCAAGTACATCCCTTATTTTCAGTCCGGTGGCAAGGGTATATAAAAACCATTGCAGATAAATGAATTTGACCATGTACGGACCCCAGAAATCAGGATAATCCTGATAGGTAAACAGTACACCTATTGGGACTATAATAGCCAGATGAAGCGCAAAATTCTTTATCCAGTATGAGGGTATTGCTATAATATGTTCCCGGATAGCCTTAATCAGATAAAATAAGGTAGGCCCAATAAAGAAGCAAGCCGATAAGCCTATTTGCAGGTAAATCCTGGCCAGGTCGGGTTTAAAAATCAGGAAGACCGACTTACCGACTCTAACGCTCAAGCATAATAATAATAAGCCCAGCATAATGCTGGCGAAAGTCCTGGCTTTTTTGAAAAACAGGAAATAGGCAGCTAAGACCAGGCCGTTGAAAACGCCCAATCCACTAAAGAAAAACATTAGTTCCTGCCTGATGTTCATGAATCCTGAAATTTTATCATAGATGTCTGATACAAAAATATCTAAAATGCGCTAAGTAAACCTTTAAACAGGCTATACTTTTTTGAGATATGTATTAGCACGAGAATTCAGACAAAAACAAAAAAGGTCTTTTAGAGTTTTCTAAAAGACCTTTTCAGTACGTATTCTGATAATTATTTTTTACCATAACGTTTGTTGAATTTATCAACACGTCCGGCTGTATCAAGCAATACATTTTTACCAGTATAAAATGGGTGTGAGTTTGAGCTAACCTCCACTTTGTAAACAGGGTATTCGTTGCCATCTTCCCAAACAATATTTTCTTTGGTATTAACACATGAGCGTGTTAAGAATTTATAGTCTGACGACAAATCCCAGAAAACAACTGGTCTATAATTTGGATGAATATCTTTTCTCATTGCTTTATTTGTATTGAAACTGAAAATCGCTAAAACGGGCTGCAAAATTAAAAATATTTAATCAAAGAACAAAGCGTATTTTATAAAATAATGTAAAAATCTTTGATTTTATTCATCAATTATAGCAACTTTTTATCTCAGCTTTGAAAACCGCACTATTATCTACCTGAAAACCTGTCCCTAAAATAATCGCATTACCTGCTTCATAGCTGATATTTGATGGCGTAAATATCTTATTCGTTGCATTAATGGTTTGTCCTGCTCTTTTAATAAGAGTGGCGCCTGTATAATCATCAGCCGGGCTAACCAAAGTCAGCAGACTAGAGGTAATACTGATGGTAGTTCCGTTAGAATTACCATTGATAGTCGGATTGGTTGATACTACCCTGATTTTATATTGGCTGCCTGCTATTACATTGGCTGGTATCGTGCAGGCTACATTGCCTGCTGAGTTTGAGGTACCAATCACAACCGGATTGTCGAATGAACTATATAAGTCTGATAATTGCACCTCAAACTGATTGCCCTGAGCGAATGTGCCTGTGGTTGCAAAATTGACATTGAAAGTATTGGTGCCGCCTGCACAAAGCGCATTAATATTAAAGGTGGGCGTGGCAATAGTGGCATTAGTGGCTACAATACTGAAATTGATAACGGTAGGGCCATAAGTGACGCTTCCCTGTGCATTATCCTGATTATAACCTTTTGTGGTAAGGGTATAGTTTCCTACGGGTAAGTTTCGACCTAATACATTATTGCCCGTATTATTAAATAATGCGTAGATAGGTACACTTTCGATAGTTTCATGGTTCTGATAAGGAGCGGGGCCTTGTAATACTATTCTGAAACTCTCTATCGTAACAGACGGACAAATAGGATTAAGCACAATGGAGGTTTCTTCGGGCACCTGTGCAATAACCATATTATTAACCAAAGGAAATTTATAGTCGAATGGATTGCCAGCCAATACATAATCAAAATCCACTACTCTGTTGCAAGGGTTAGTGTCGCTCACTGATACAAAAGTAGTAGCCGTTGCCGTACACGAGCTTTGTATAGCTGTTACGGTATAAGTGCCTGCCATAGCCATAGTAGCATTGCTGATAGTAGCAGGGTTATTGTTAGTACTGAAACTATTCGGGCCTGACCAGCTATAAGAACTACCACCTGAGCCTGTTAATTGAATGGTCTGCCCTATATCATATGGCCCTGTATTACTGGCCGTTGCATTAATAACAGTAACAGTAATAGTGGCAGGAGTAGCATTAGCCTCCAGACAAGAGCCATTCTTCACCACAGCTCTGTACTGGGTATTTTGTGTTAGTCCTGAGTAATTCTGTGTAGTGGAGGTATTATTAATAGTGGTAATAGTTGTAAAATTATCCATTGAGGATTCCCATCT
>CALRLS020000530.1:0-3913 GCA_943368815.1 Cyanobium sp. NIES-981 | reverse complement strand
CTTTGCAGAGAGCATTTCTGTAGCAAACTGCACCATGCGGTCAAGCCATTCGGAAGAATCATCGTTTTGCGGGTTCATGTCATAAACCGCTTCTCTCACCTGTCTCATCATTTCTCTTGAACGGCTGCTTATTCTATTAAAAATCTCTGATGCTTCTGGTATCGACTTCTGGAATTTCATACGGTTTAACTCAGAAAACATGGTCAGACTACTTAATGAAGCCGCCAAATCATCGTGCAGATTGCTTGATATATCATTTCTGAGCATCTGTTGCCTTAATTGCTCTTTCTGACTGCGTCGGAGCTTATCGCCAAAAGCAACTGAAAACAATACGATTTCAAGCATAGAACCCACCATCAGGAAGTACTCCTGGTTCATGGCCGGAATAATATTCAGGTTTTTTAGAGCCACTATAATACCTGCTACCGTGATGCTTATCATCGCTAAGGCATACAACCAGACGATACGGATATTGCGTGAAACATAGTTATACACCACATAAACCTGTATAATCAGGAGTCCGAAAGTGATCCCGATCCCGATATAATTTGAATACCAGTCATAATGAAAAAATAAAACACCACTGAAAACCAAAAAAGTATAAGAAAACCACCGGACGGGTTTAATTATACCAGGTAAATGTGTTTGCAGATTGAGGAATGCAATCGTAAAATAAATCATGAAAAAGGAAGAGATATTCAGAAACAGCAGATGTGCCCTATCGTTAAGCCATGAATCTGACCAGATATATTGATAGAAAAAACCATAAAGAACCGCCTGCAGCCCGCCAAAGCACAAAACATAGAAAATATAATAAATCAAAGATTTATCACGGATAACCAGCCAAAGGAAAAAATTATACAGTGCTATCAGAAATATAAAGCCAAAATAAATACCCCAGACTATCTTACGGCTCGACATGGATTCGAAGAGGTCTGACTCCTGCCAGAAATAGACAGGAAATTTCAAGTCTTCGGTGCTTTTGCATTTCAGAAAAATGACGTATTCCTGGTTTTCAATCATATCAATTTTAAAGATAGGATTGGCATCTTTGATAATATTGAGGTAATATGGATAATGGTCGCCTGATTTTTTAGAATTAATGATACGGTTGTTTTCAACAACAAATAAATCTATCTCATTAATCCGGCTATTGGCTATTTCCATCAGCCATTGTCTGTCTGACAGATTCATGACACGCATCATCAGCCAGACAGTTTTATCTGAATAACCGAAATTCGGAATATCGTTCTGAGTAGCAACGAATCGGCTCATGAAGTCCTTATCCTCCACCAACGGCCTTGCATATTTGTTCTGCTCGTCTATAAACGCAAGACAATTGTTTCCTACAAAAAACTGATTCTCTTCTTTCTTTAATATAACATTGGGTGTAAGTATGCTTTTGGTAATATTATCCGGATAAAAGCGATTGAAGCCATTGACACCACCAAAAAACAATTCACCATCGGCACTCTGAAAGGAGCTATAGCCGTTGAACTCATAGGCCTGTAAGCCATCATTAAGGTTAAAGGCTGTGAACCGCTGCTGGCGGGTATCAAAACGGGCAATTCCTCTGTTGGTACTTACCCACAAATTATTGCTTTTGTCTATTTCACAGGCATAAATGAAATTATTAGGCAGACCGTCTTCTGTAGTATAAGTCAGTAATTTTTTATCCTTTAATGAATACTTCACTAAACCTTTACTCGTACCTATCCACCACGAGGTTTTGTCTTTAGATAATTGCAGGCAGATAGGAATACCATCCTGAATAATTTTCGAAACCGTAAAATTTCTGAAATCATCCTTGCTTTCCAGTTGCCAGAGCCCTTCGTTATAGATGCCCACAAAATACTTCCCCTCTCCTGTCTTCTTCAACAGAGAAATCCGCTTATTCGGCAATAGTACTTTCTTTTCAAATTGAAGGGTACGCTTATTGATAAAATAAATGCCCCCTTCGGTACCAAATGCCATCGATTCCTTATCTTCTTCTATGCATCTGATAAAATTCGACAGCACAGGGTCTTTTCCGTTTGGGTTTTGGAGTTTCTGAATATTATATCCTTTCATGAAAGCCAGACCTTGTGAGGTGCCTATCCATAGGTTTCCTGCAGCGTCTTTTTTCAGGTATCTGACTGTATTTGATGGTAATGGGTTCCGGGTATTATCATTATAGAAGCTCTTTACCACGTTCAAATTCTTTTCATCAATTATCCATAGGCCGCTTTGCTGAGTACCCATGATTAATTGTTGCTTGGTTTCATCCTTAATAATGAACCTTACAGAATAATTCAACAATTGCTTGGGAAAATCTTCAGGAAAGGGTATCCTGAAACTGCTCAAATTATTGGGTAGAATCTGGATTCTATCAATGCCATAAGGGTCTGTATTTGCCCATATAATACCATCGTAGTCTACGTATACCTGGCTTATCTCATTAATGTAGAGATTATTTTTATCTAAAAAGCCTTCGTTCTTTATCTGGGCAAATCTCTTACTGGCAGTAGCATATCTCAATAAACCATTCTTCTCAGTTCCTAACCATAAATTACCTTTGCAGTCGGTATCCAAATCAAAAACTACCTGTATGGGTTTGCCTTTTTCAAACTCTCTCAGCAACTGAATATCATTGCTGGTATAATCGAAGCGTACTAATCCATCGGCAGTGGCAATCCATAAGACATTATCGGCAGGAAGAATCTTAATGATTTCGAGTGGTTTCCCTGCCTTATTCTGTGGGTGATTCGAAAAGAAATACTCAATATTATTCCTCTTATTGGCAGCGGTATCCAGCCTGATTATGGCGTCTGAACTATGAATCCATAATTTACCCTTTGAATCAAACTGGGTGGAATTTACTGTCCGGAAATAGGAAGTTTTAAATGACTGGTTGGGTAATATGAACTGTTTATGTCCGGTTTTGACATTCAATTTAACCAGCCCCTCTAAACCCGACCAATACCACAGGATGCCGTTCATGGCTTTAATCGGGAATACCTCACTTTTAACTGATTGCCCCTTGCTGTCTTTGATGGGGTATTGCCTGAAATCATCAGTAGCATAACTATATTGATTCAAGGCGCTTTCGGTTCCTATCCATAGGTTGCCCTTATCATCTTCAATCAGTTTTTTTATTTCAATGCCATCAATACTGTTCTTTTTCTTTTGAGAAGGTCTGTAAACTGTAAAAGATTCTCCGTCCCACTTATTCAGTCCTTCCTGTGTTCCGAACCACATGGCACCTCTCGAATCTTTCAGCATGGCAAATACAGAACCCTGCGAAAGTCCCCTCTCTGTACCATAATGGTCTATTCTATAATTCAGTTTCTGGGCACGTGCCTGATTTACTAGTAAAACTCCTGATAAAAGAAAGCACTTGAGCAATATAAGCTTCCGGATGGGCATGATGGTGAATTCAGGTTATTTGGCGTAATGTTTTACCACGGAGGTCACGGAGTCCGGCACGGAGTTTCACCGGGATTTAACACCGTGTCACCTCCGTGGTTAAGGTCTTCTGGCAAACTAAAATTACAAAAACCTGCCTCTTCTACAAAATAAGAGGCAATAAAAAGAGGCTGATACCAGTAAGTATCAGCCTCTGTCATATCTTTCAAGCTTATTTAGCTCCTTTTTCGGTTGCCATCTTTTGTATCTGCTGGCGTTCGTAAAAACTGATGAAATCCTCTAATTTTTCTACCGGAATACGCCGCGCTATAATCTTCTTATCCTTATCCAGAATATAGTTGGTCGGTGTAGAATACACATCAAAATTATTTCTGAAATAATACCTGCCCTTTGTATCCCATAGGTTCAGCAATTCTCCGGTTTTATAGGTATTCACAAAATTCATGATTTTCTTCTTATCAGATACAATGCTCACGTTATAGATGGCCACCTTGCCTTTGTTGGCACG
>CALRLS020000529.1:0-3916 GCA_943368815.1 Cyanobium sp. NIES-981 | reverse complement strand
GAAAAGTAATCATTCAGGCAAAAAGGCAATCATTGTCGGACGTTCTTATGGTGCGCCCGTAGCCGCTGAAATAGCTGCCTTGTATCCGGATATGGTGCAGAAAGTTATTCTGTTATCGCCTGCTATCGACCCGGATACCGAAAAATTCTGGTGGTTTTCTAAATATGGTAAGCTATTTTTGGTGAGATGGTTTTTACCGGAACGCATGAATACCGCCACCGACGAAAAATATGCCCACATAGCCGAATTGAAGAAGTTGAAAAACGACTGGCCTAAAATACAGTCAGATGTAACGGTGATGTGTGGAGGACAGGACTGGATTGTAGACACGACGAACTTCTCTTATGCCAAAAAAGTATTGCAGGGTAATAAAAACGCCAGATTTATTTTTATACCTGAATCCGGGCACCTCATTTCCAGTTCACGACCGGATTTGGTGAAGAAGGAAATATGTGGCATTGAAGATTTAAAAGAGACTTTACAGCAGCAGGCATCAGCTAATTGAGGCAGACTAGCTACTCCTATTTCAATAAAGATTCAGGCAATATGTTATCATTGTTTGAATCTTTATTTTTTTGCATCTATCTTTAAACACACTGAACCGAACTCACTCAATAAACATGAAACACCTGCCCTTATTTTTTGTATCTCTGTTAATCAGCGCTTCTTTGTTGGCACAAGACAAAAAAAGTAAAATGCTCGAAAGCATTTCTAAAAAAGAAATGTATTATGGTTCTATTGCTAAACAAATCTGGAATTTTGCGGAAGTGGGCTATCAGGAAACCAGAAGTTCGGCTTTATTGCAGGAAACATTATCCAAAGAGGGATTTACTATTCAAAAAGGCGTTGCGGAAATTCCGACTGCTTTTGTAGCTTCGTTTGGCGAAGGCAAACCTATAATAGGTATTTTAGGTGAATATGACGCTTTGCCCGGTCTTTCACAGGACTCAACGGCTGACCAGAAATCTATAAGTGGCACCGCAGGCCATGCCTGTGGACATCATCTTTTCGGCACAGCTTCAGCCGCAGCCGCCATTGCCGTAAAAGAATACATGAAAGCCAATAATATCAAAGGCACTATCCGTTTTTATGGCTGTCCGGCAGAGGAAGGCGGCTCCGGTAAAGTATATATGGTTCGTGCCGGATTGTTTAATGATGTTGATGCTGTTTTGCATTGGCACCCGAGTTCATTCAATACTGCCACTTTTGGTACCTCACTGGCCAATAAATCGGGCAAGTTCAGATTTTACGGGGTTTCGGCACATGCTTCTATGGCGCCGGAAAAAGGGCGTTCTGCACTTGATGGGGTTGAAGCCATGAATAATATGGTCAATATGCTGAGAGAACACGTACCGTCTGATTCCCGTATTCACTATGTAATTACCAATGGTGGTAAGGCGCCTAATGTAGTGCCTGATTTTGCCGAAGTCTATTATTATGCCCGTAATCCCCGTCGGGATATTGTGATTGACGTCTGGTCTCGCATCGAAAAAGCCGCAAAAGGCGCTGCGATGGGTACAGATACAAGAGTAGAGTGGGAATTAACCGGAGGTACCTACGAAATACTGGATAACGAAGTCCTGACACAGGTAATGCAGGATAATTTAGTTAAAGTGGGTGGGTTGAACTACACACCCGAGGAAAAAGTTTTCGCTGAAAGAATAGCTAAGAATTTAGGTTTAAATGAGCTAAAGTATGAAGATGCCACTGATATAAAACCTATAGATGCAGAAAAAGGCGGAGCTGGTGGTTCATCAGACGTAGGCGATGTTAGCTGGACAGTGCCAACGGTTGGACTAAGAATAGCAACCTGGATACCCGGTACTCCGGCACATAGCTGGCAGGCAGTAGCGGCAGGCGGAATGAGCATTGGCCGGAAAGGAATGATAATAGCAGCAAAAACAATAGCGCTTACAGCTACCCAATTATTCGAAAACCCTGAAACGCTAAAAAAGGCCGGAGAAGAATTTGAGAAACTAAGAGGAAAAGATTTTAAGTACTCAGCATTAGTAGGAGACCGCAAACCTGCACTGGATTATAGGAAGTAAATTTTGTGGCGCAAACTTCCAGTTCGCAATTTCGCATATCAGTGTGCCACGCTTATACTCGACCGTAAAAGAGCGTGGCACGCTTACTTTGGAATACGCCTCGTTCTAAAAGAGCGTGGCACGCTTACTTTAGGAGTTAACAGAATTTTAGCACTTGGCAAACCCAAACAGAGGAATTCTCAGGTTAAGCGTGCCACGGCCTTATTCGGACGAGTATAGCCGTGGCACACTTGTATTACCTTTCTCCTATACCTCAAATTTCGTCTCATTCTTAATCTCACTCATGACAAAAATACTATGGGTGCTGCCGATGTTTTCGAGGGATGCGAGTTTATTCATCAGGAAACTCTGGTACTCACGCATATCATCAACTACCACTTTTATCATAAAGTCATACTCGCCTGAAATATTATGACATTCAATTACCTCGTTGAGTTTAACAATCTCTTCCACAAATTTCTTCCCTGCTTCCTGCGCATGTTCTTTTAAACGGATATTACAAAACACCATCAGGTCTTTGCCAATTTTTTCCCGGTCTATCACCGCCACATATTTTTTTATGACCCCGTCATTTTCCAAACGCCTTACACGCTCATAAACAGGTGTTGGTGATAGATTAAGACGTGAGGCCAATTCCTTCGTTGTAAGGTGTGCATTCTCCTGCAGGTATTTTAAAATATCTCTGTCTGTTGCATCAAGTTTTTGCATAGATAAAATGTCGTTTTAAGCAAATATATACATCAAATTTAAAAATAAAATCGATAAGTATTCAATCTTATTTAGATATTTTATCTATTTTATTAAATTATTTCAAAAAATCAATCTTTAAATAGTATTTTTGTGAGATAAATTTTGTTATATCACCATTGTACAGGCAAAGGCTTGCCACAAAACATAAAAGATAGATTAAAGTGACGGATATTCGTGAAATACTAAAAAGCAGAATTCTGGTTCTTGACGGAGCCATGGGTTCTTTGATTCAGCAATATAAATTGACCGATGAAGATTATCGTGGAGAGAAATTCCGTGATTTTCCGCATGAAGTAAAGGGAAACAATGATATGCTGTCAATAACCCGTCCAGATGTTATCAAGGAAATCCATGCAAAATATTTTGAAGCAGGGGCTGATATAGCCGAAACCAATACTTTTTCGGGTACATCTGTTGCCATGGCCGACTACCACATGGAAGACTATGTGTATGAACTCAATTATGAGTCTGCCAGAATAGCCCGTGAGGTTGCCAATGAATTTACTGCCAGAAATCCTGATAAACCGCGTTTTGTTGCTGGTTCTATCGGGCCAACCAATCGTACATTATCATTATCGCCTGATGTAAACGACCCCGGCTATCGTGCCATTACATTCGATGAACTGGTTGATGCGTATTACGAACAAATACAAGGCCTGGTTGATGGAGGAGCAGATGTATTATTAGTAGAAACTATCTTTGATACACTCAATGCAAAAGCTGCGCTTTTTGCCATTGATTTATACCAGGCTGATAAAAAGAGAGGAACTATCAGGCCACTGCTAAGTCATTCTATACCCAAGCAAAACAACGAAAAGGCTGCTTTAGCCGGAAAAGATATAAAGATTCCTGTGATGGTATCCGGCACTATTACTGATGCATCAGGAAGAACATTGTCAGGACAAACCACCGAGGCTTTCTTAACCTCAGTTTCGCATATTGATTTACTTTCTATTGGCCTAAACTGTGCTTTAGGAGCCGATTTGATGCGCCCTTATGTCCAGATATTAGCCAAAGAAGCTCCATTCATGGTATCTGCCCACCCGAATGCCGGTCTGCCTAACGAAATGGGCGAATACGACCAGTCGCCCGAAGAAATGGCTTTGATTGTTGAAGAT
>CALRLS020000528.1:0-3926 GCA_943368815.1 Cyanobium sp. NIES-981 | reverse complement strand
GATTTTCATTTCAATCCTGCGGTTCAACTGGCGGTTTTCTTCTGCATCATTAGCAGCAATCGGACGGGTTTCACCATAACCGACTCCTTTTAGCTTATCAGGTTTTATTCCTTTGTTTACCAGATAATTAACAACCGCTTCGGCCCTCTTCTGAGATAAAGCCAGATTTTCGGTATCTTTTCCGACATTATCCGTATGACCAGAAATCTCAACTTTAATTTTCGGGTTTGTTTCAAGTAACAGGAGCAATTTATTCAGCTCAGTAAACGATTCAGGTTTTAAATCAGCTTTACCGGAGTCGAAGAAGATATTATTTAATACATAATCAATATCTGTTCTGATTGGCTCCAGCAATACATTCACTACCTTTCCATTGGCGTCTGTTTTCTCTGAAAAATCAAACGAAAGGCTTCTGTTAAAATAATCTTTCCTATTGATATACAGTCCAAAATGGCTTCCATTTGGCAGTACAGCCGTATACTCACCTGTCATGGCATCAGATTGTAGTCTTTCAATTGTCTGTCCTTTCTTTAAATCTATCAGTTCAATTTCCGCAGACAGGTTTTTCTTGCTTTGAGCATCCCTAACAATTCCTTTTACATAGTTTACCCTACTGAACCGATTGCTTAGTTCCTGTGGAATATCAAACTCATATAAACGAATAGATTGCTTGTTGTCTGATGAATAATAGCCTTTTTTACCGTCAGAAGTTATAAATAATGCCACCTGGTCTTCGTGTGTGTTAATCGGATAGCCCAGATTCTCAGGTTTCGAAAAAGTATTGAGCTTCTGTTCGGTCATATAAAGATCAAGCCCTCCCATGCCCGTATATCCGTCAGAAGCAAAGAATAGCGTATGTCCGTTGGCATGAATAAAAGGAGAAATATCGTCCTTTGGAGTATTAATAGCATTGCCAAGATTCATCGCCGGAGACCATACATTGTTTTTCAGTTCGCTCATCCATAAGTCTTTTTCTCCGAAACCACCCTGACGCTTCGATGAAAAATACAATAAATGCCCATCGTTTGACAGACTTGGCTGCGCTTCCCATGCATTGGTATTAATATTGCCGCCCAGATTTTCCGGAGCACTCCATTCGCTCCCGACTTTTCTGGAAATATACAAATCACAAGACCCGAAACTATCTTTTGCATCACAACTCGTAAAAACAAGGGTTCTGCCATCTGCCGAAATAGTGCAGGTGCCTTCATTGGCAGGGGTATTGATATTGTTAGAAATACTCTCAGGCTTAGTCCATTTACCATTAACCAGATTGGATGAGTACAGATTTTCGTCACCTTCCTCTGACCGGGCAGTGAATATCAGTGTTTCATGGTCAGCAGTTAATACCGGAAAATATTGATTTGCCTTAAAATTAATTACCTCACCCATATCGCTTGCGTCAAAACTCAGTTTTTTCTTCCGGGCATCTAATGCAAACGTACAACTCTCCAGTTGCTTAGTTAATTGTTTTACGATAATACTGCCCGGTGGGGAGTTCTTCAGGGCAAATTCCAGCAATGGTTTAGCTTTTTCGTAATCACCTGCACGCAAGGCACGGCTACCAATATAGGTATAGGCCTGCCTGTAGGTCGGTTCATCAGGTTTAAATCTGATAGCTTTGCCATAATACTTCATGGCATTGATTTCGTTGCGTGAGGTTTCACTCATCTGGCCAAGTTTAAAATAAGCATCGGCATAGGTAGAATCTCTTTCAATTGCTTTCAACAGGCTTGTGGTAGCATCGTCTGAATTTCTGGCTACAAAACTCTTTACTCCTTTCTCATAAAACTCTTTCGCTTTTGGGTCTTGCGCTATAGCCACACCCGTCAGACTCATAAATAAAAGTAATGAAAACAGCTTATTCATTTTTAAAAACAATTTTATAGTTTAACGTACGGGTTTTGTTGCTTATTTTTGAGGCTGCAAAATTACCTGTGTTTTTTAAATTATATCTTATGCTTCATCTTTATCTTAAGTCCTTACATATCATTGGTTTTGTATCCTGGTTCGCCGGCTTATTCTATCTCGTACGCATGTTTGTTTATTATGCCGAAGCCGAACAGAAACCAGAACATCTGCGTGATGCCTTCAAGCAGGAATACGTCAAGATGCAGAAAAGAGCTTATAAGATTATCTGCAACCCTGCCATGATGATAACCTGGACCTGCGGGATACTGATGCTGGTTAATTCTCCCTATTTTCTGCAACAAGGCTGGCTGCATGTTAAACTCGTTCTATTGGTTTTATTGACCGGCTACCATATTTTCTGCAAAAAAACAATTGAACGATTGGAAAAAGGGGAGAAATATATGGTGTTTAACTCTTTTCAGTACAGATTGTTAAACGAATTGCCAACATTATTTCTTGTTTCCATAGTACTATTGGCCGTTGTAAAAAACCTGCTCAATTTTGTCTATTTGTTTTCGGGTGTAATCGCCTTTGGTTTCCTGCTGTTTCTAGCCGCAAGGGCTTATCGTAAACATAGAGATAAAGCCCCTAACCCCTAAAGGGGGATAAAATATAAGCGCAGAGAGCAAATAATATACCACTTTATTATTATAAAAAAGCCTAAGCCCCTATTCGGTAAAACCGGAAAGGGGCTTAGGCGGGAGGTAAATACCTCAATATTTTCTGTGTTTCGATTATTATTTGAGCGGGAAACTAACCCCTACATTGATATTTACGCCTGCGTTCTGATAACTTGTGCTTGGTTCTTTGGTAATATCACCAAAACCCCTCACATAGCGCACATCGGTATTCAACCACGTTTCGTTTTTGATACGGAAATTAAAACCAGCGCCTATCTGACCACCGACATCGGCAGTATTGAATACTTTCTGCCCGTTCGCCAGTTCGTTTCCGCCTTTATCTGTAGAAGCCAATAAGATACCGAGATACGGACCTGCAAAAAGTTTAGGTCTGAAGGCGTCGCCACCTTTACCAAAATAATAGACTGCCAATACCGGAATCTGGATATAATGGATTCGTTCGATATTACCTTCGTCCTGTACTTTAGTACCCATTTGTGAGTAATTAGCTTCAAACGATACCCCGAAATTACTGTTAACACTATGGTTCAGGAATAAACCTGCATTCAAGCCCGGCAATACATCAAAACTGGCTGCTTTTGGAGCATAAGATGTAAAATTAATTCCTAATTTCGGCCCCCACGAAGTTGTTGGTTGAGCAAACCCTGCTACTGACATAAAAAGTAAAGCACCAACTAAAAACAATCTGATTTTCATGATAATGGTATTTTGTGGATAAACTGTATGCGTTTATACACTTAAAAATACCATTCCAGTCAGTAAACGGTTGCATTTATCAATACATGAGGTAAGGCATATACAGGAAGATGGGGAAAATATTGCCCGTAAAACGAAATATCCCTGTTTAAATCAAAAATTCACCCAATCGTTTTCTACAAGACCATTTCTATAGAATTGTATATAAGCCTTTAATATATCAGCGTAAACATGCTTGTTTTTTATCATTGCCATTTGGTTTGTCCGGGCATTAAAGAGTTTTACCTCATCGTCCATACCTTTTTCGAAATAAACAAGGTCATTATCCCCGAATTTAGTAATCATCCGATATACACCTGAATTATACTGTAAAGCAATACCGCTGGTATTGGCAAATATGGATTCACCAAAAGGCAGCACTTTTTGTTGATTGATGTGCAGAAAATCGAGAATGCTCGGCAGTATATCTGTATGCTGACAAACCTTGTAGGGATTCGCCACTGTCCTTAAGTTTTGTCTTATCTGAGAATTGCCATGAAATAAAATCAAAGGTACCCGATAAACACCTGTGGAAGTGGCATATTGAGCTTCAGTATTGATCTGGGTATGGTCGGCAGTAATAATGAACAGGGTATTATTGAACCAGGGTTCTTTAGATGCCGTTTCAAAAAAGCGTTT
>CALRLS020000527.1:0-3939 GCA_943368815.1 Cyanobium sp. NIES-981 | reverse complement strand
CATAACGCACACCCCCGAAGAGATACATTCTCACATTTCCTCTTCGTTCAGACTTATATTTGAGCATCACCGGCAATTCAAACCAGGCGGTTTCCCGTAGTTCTTTTTTTTCACCGTATGATTGATCCGGGCTGACTGCTGCAGTATTAACAAAACGATATTCTAATTTTCTACTATAGATAGCAACGGTAGGCAACACACGAAAATCGAAATAATCGTTGAGACGAATATTGGCCAATCCGCCCATTTTCAGCCCCATGGTAGCTGGTGAAGTGATAGAGTAATAATTATCCTGATTAACAAAATAGTTGTTAAACTTCACATTGAAATGTGTATAAGGTATGCCCAGAAAATAGCCGAATTTCAAGGTTTTAGCATCGTAATCACCCTGATAAAGACGCTTGTTCTGTTGTGCAGACAGAGTATGTGCTGCCATAACAGAAAGCAGCAGACAAGCCGTGCTTATAGTAAAGGTCTTTTTTAAAGAGAATATCAAATTACGTGAAAAGGATACCTGGATATTTTTCATTAAGGCTAAGAAATTTACATCTATCAATCAATAGCAGTTTCAGGTCTTTTTCTTTCCGATATAGACCGTGCAAATGCCAAAAGTAAGCAGCACACTTTTAGTTTCTGTAAATCCGGCTTTTTCAAAGACTTTCAGGAAATCGGCCCCTTCCGGAAAGGCCTTGACCGACTCAGGCAGATAGCTATAAGCTGCTTTGTCTTTTGAAATGAGTTTCCCGATTAAAGGTACAATAGTAGAATTATAGAACCAATATAACTGCTTGATAATAGGTGTCTTAGGTTTTGAGAACTCTATAATCAGACATGTGCCACCGGGTTTGGTAACCCGATTCATATCTGTTAATCCTTTTTCAAGATTCTCAAAGTTCCTTACTCCAAATGAAACGATGACGGCATCAAAAGTATTGTTATCAAACAGCAATTTCTCTGAATCCCCGCTTCTGAGTTCTATCACATTTTCCATGCCAATTTTCTTCATCTTCTCACGACCCATCGCCAGCATGCCTTCAGAAATATCCACTCCGATAACCTTATCAGGTTTTAGTTGTTTCACAGCTTCAACGGCAAGGTCGCCGGTACCTGTGGCAATGTCGAGTATAAATTTAGGCTGAGCCGTACGCAGCATCGAAATGGCTTTCTTGCGCCACCACACGTCAATACCAACACTCAATAAGCGATTTAAAAAATCATACTTAGGCGAGATATTATCAAACATCTCTGCTATCTGCTCGCGCTTTCCTGTTTCTTTTTCTTTGTAAGGTACAACTGCCATCTTCTAATCGACGAAAATCAATAATGTAAAAACATAACACAAAGTTACAACCACAAATTCATATTAGATAAGTTTTAAAAGGATAAATGCTTTTGAGCCAGGAATATAGAGTGAAATGATTTACTGGTAATGGGAGATAGGGGATAGAAAGGGTGTGAAATTTGCGCATTGTAAGGACATTTTTAGTATCTGCGAATGAAGTGGTCCGCCACTGCGGTCGCCGCCTAAGGTAACATAGGTATTTTTTCCATGCATTGCCGGACCGTGCGACGTCCGCTTAAGTCTGGGTTACGTATATAGATATTTCCTTTGTTCCCTTAGCCACCGAATTCATTCGGTGAAGGTAGCGTAATTGAAAGTATACGCAGCACCAAATAAAATTCTGCAAAGTTTTTTTCGATTTTTATCTGTCTGTATATCAGCTAGATAGCCCCTTTTCCTGATAGGTTTGAAAATTCAATTCCAACTAATTTTTTTAGAACTGTATCTATGTAGGAAATAAACCAAAGAAAAATTTATGAAAAAAATCATTTTAAGTGTCGTTTCGGTAGCTATTTTATTCTCTTGTACAAAGGAGGAAACCACCACCCCACAACTATCAATTAATGACCAGTTTAATGTTTCAACAACAGGTTGGAGTGCAGATTTTGCGGATTATCCGGTAGGGGAAGAAACATTCTACGAATTATCAACAAAAAAAGATGCTAAATTACCAGCACCTTTAGATACATTGAAGAAGGGTTTCCGTGTTTCAGGAAATAACCATAGCGATGATTTGTTTATGTTTATCACCAGAAAAATGACAGTTCCGAAAGCCAATCAATTGTACAAAGGAACATTCGAAGTTGAGTTTGCTTCTAATGCGCCTGATGGTTCTATTGGCGTAGGTGGCTCTCCGGCCGAAAGCGTGTATGTTGGTATTGGTCTTACATCGGTAGAACCTAAAAAAGTAAAGGACTCTACCAATAAGTTTTATACCATGAATATCAAAAAAATGCAACAGGCAACTAGTGGAAAAGACATGAAAGTGATTGGTAATGTTGCCAATGGTACAACTGAAAGCAAGTACAAAATCATCAAAAGAACAGGTGAGTTTACTGGTAAGTCAGATGCTAACGGTAATCTATGGGTAATTGTGGGTACGGATTCAGGCTTTGAAGCTACTACTACGCTTTATTATACAGGCGTAAAAGTAGATTTGAAAGAAGCAGCTTCGGCACAGTAACCCCACTCCCTACGCGGGCCGCCCTAAATCCCTCTCCGCGCGACGGTCGCCCCAACAATGGGGAGAGGGACTTTAAACCCTTCCCCATTGTTGGGGAAGGGTTGGGATGGGGTCGTTTTTTACACAAATAGTCGACATCTATCCAAAATTAAATCTGATATTCCTATGAAAAAATTATTTGGCATTTGCATGATTGTATGCTTATTTCTAAGCGCTTGTAAGGAGAATAAAGTTTCATTAGAGGGCCTGGATAATTATTATCTACCCTTAGAAGTAGGAAACTATTGGAAAATAGATGGAGTTGATACTAGAACAGTTACTGAAACCAGGGTTTTCGACCAGAAAACTTATTATGCCATTACCAGCAGTTATGATACTTCGTATGTCAGAAACGAGGGCGATAAAATTGTAGAATATTATAAAGGCAGAACCTCAACAAGATTTGATCTGACAGCAAACGTAAACGCTACCTGGCAATACAGAGACTACATGGTGAGGCTTACGAGTAAGACAGAGGCAATTACAATTGGTGGCAACGTAATTAAAAACTGCTATCGTTTCTATTTTGATGTTCCGGCAATGGCAGATGAAGAATATGCTATCTGGTTAGCACCAGGAATCGGCTTTATTCAACAAGAGTGTTTAGGCAATTGCATTGGTGGAAAAAAAATATTAAATGAATTAAAGCTGGATGGTAAAGTTTATAAGTTTTAAAATATTACCAATATTATTATGAATTCCCGGAGCCTGATAATACCCTTATCAGGCTCCGGTTTTTGTTGTCAAGTCTATCATATAAAGAGGCGCATGTCTTTATTCTGAATAATTGAGGTCGAATAATTAATATTTTGATTGCTATCCGGTTAATCACTACCGCTTAATCAGAAGTCGTTTGATTCTGTTACTAGAATGCAGAAATTTCGTTTATACCAGCATAATTTAGGCACATTTGTTGCTATAAAATATATCCAGACCTGATTTTTTATGAAATATTTTGTTTCTTATTGATGTACCTCTATTAAGATTTTTTATAGATTCGGACTAATTACCCGACAATACGAAGAAATCTTATAATCCTTAGTAAAAAGGTAAGCCAGCCTCGTTTACTATGCTCTATGCGCAACTATTTTCATGCGAATTATTCATCTAAAAATGGCTGGGATTTAAAGATGGACATTGAGAACCTTTTTAACAGACACGCTATACGTCATTTACGGAACACTTACCCGTGCTTCCTTACTTTATTTTCAGGTATATTCTTAATGTTTTTTTCATCTGTTTCTTTTGCGCAATCATTTAAACATGGCGAAGCAGATCTGAGAAAAATTAATTTTGAGGGTACAAAGAATCACGTTGATTTATCAGGTGAGTGGGCTTTTTATTGGCAAAAATTATTGAAACCTGACCAGGTATC
>CALRLS020000526.1:0-3954 GCA_943368815.1 Cyanobium sp. NIES-981 | reverse complement strand
TTGTTGGCGCAAATACTGTAAAAGGTCCGGCGCTTTGAAGCGTTTCTACCAGGCCTGCTGCTTTAACTGCTGCTACTAATGTTGTGTGGTCTTTTGAGTTTACTGCGTTTTCAACGATGTTTTTTGATGGATACATGGGTGCTCCGCCTACCATTACGGTTTTTTCCTGTGCAAATGAGGCAATAGAAATGAAGGCAGCCATAAAGCTGATTGCTAAAGTTTTCATGGTAATACTGTTTTTAAAATTGATTTATTTATTGTAATTTTTGAACTATACATCAACTAACGGGATTAACCGGAATTTGGATTGAAAAGTGGTTTTATTTTTTCTTAACATTCTTTTAAGCCGCTTTAAATCAATATTTTAACGGAAAATATTTTTTTCATTACTTCAGAAGAAAATATGAAAATCGTATTGATTTCCGTAATTATTTCAGATTTTTGTTGAAGTTTTTCTCCCATACCTATGAATCGCTTCGATAGAATCACCGCCATCTTAATTCAGTTACAATCAAAAAAAATAGTAAAAGCACAGGATATAGCTGATAGATTTAATATCAGCCTGAGAACAGTGTATAGAGATGTGCATTCGCTCGAAGAAGCAGGTGTGCCTATTATTGGTGAGGCAGGTGTCGGCTATTCTATTATGGACGGTTACCGCCTACCCCCGGTCATGTTTACCCGTGAAGAAGCCCGGACGTTTATTACTGCCGAAAAACTGATGGAAACCTTTACTGACCTTTCAACCAAATCGAGTTATAAATCAGCGATGTATAAGGTGAAGGCAGTTCTGAAAAGCGCTGAAAAAGATATGCTCGATAGCATTGAAGAGAATATTGAGGTACGCCAAAGGACTATTCCTTTCAATAAATCTGTGAGCAATACACTTGAAATTATCCTGAACAGTATTTCGGAAAAAAAGATAGCGAAGATGGAATACGCCAGCTTTAATTCAAGTGAGCCACTTCAACGAAAATTCGAACCAGTAGGCATTTATCATGAGTTTAATTATTGGTATACCATTGCATTCTGCCATTTGAGAAACGACTACCGACATTTCAGAACAGACCGTATCTCAAAAATTTCTCTGACTGATGAGCCTTTCAAAAAAGAACATTATTCGCTGAAAGAATACCTGGAACGTATGCCGGAAAATGACAACCTTGAAACGGTGGTGATACGGGTAAATAAACCTGCTTTACGGTTTTTACTCGAACAAAAATACTTCAATGGCTTTGTTTCTGAAACGGATAAAGGAGAAACTATGGAAATGACTTTCCTGACTGCCAATCTTGATGTCTTTGTCCGCTGGTATATTACTTTTGCCGACCAGGCAGAAATTCTGACTCCCAAAACGCTGCAGGACAAGCTCCGAAACATGCTCGCAAATATTTCTGCAAAATTTTAAAAAATCTTCTACCCTACTGACATAGGGCTGTCATTAGCCCCTGTTTACTTTGTAGCACTAAACTTAAAAAGGCTATGTTACAAGAAATAACGGCATCAAATGATAAGAACTTACATACACTTATAAAAGATTATGCTATTTATAACCAGGTAGCAAGCAATAGAATCATCAATTGGCTGCGAACTAAACCTAGCTATCTGCTTGATGCTGAGGTTCCTTCAAGTTTCAATAGCCTTAAACAAACGCTGATACATATCTGGCAGGTGGAGCTTTCGTGGTTTGCCTGTCTGCAAAATACCACAACTACTCCTTCTTATGAAGAAATGTCCCATGCAGCAGCGGAAGAAATATTTGAAGGGATATTGAATCAATCCGAAAAATTCACGGATTACGTATTAAATCTTGAAGAGAGTGGATTGAGAGAACCCACACATGTATATATACCTTATGTTTTAGATTGTCATATCCCACGATATGAACTCATACAAATGTGTTTTGACCATAGTATCTATCACAGGGTACAAATTACAAATATAGCCCTTCATATCGGGCTGGCAGATCCACCAAGTACCAATTATATGTATTACCTCTCACGAGATAGTGCCTTAGCTTAAAAATTTTAGGTGTTTAGGGGAATACCGCTACTAATCCACAGCTTCATTGAATCCCGGATAGACCCTCTCTGTGTATAGCACGTGCATGGAGGGGTTTATTTTTTTTGGGTGACTGCGATGTACAATTACTAGATAATACACTTATAACCAATAAATTACACAATAATTTATTAGCATATTTCTAAAATAAAAAATCCATTTCCGTAGAGACGTATTGCATACGTCTCCATTGGGTTATCTATAGCAATAAATGTGATTTGATGGATTATTTTTTGAACAGAATAATAAATTTTTTATAGTGTATGGTTTTGGTAAAAATGTGAAATAGTGTATCTATGGTTATCTCCTTAATTATAATTTATCCTCTATTGGACAGCCCAATGGAGACGTATGCAATACGTCCTCTACAAAAATTGCATCAATCTTACATACGATTGATGCAATTAATGCGATTCTATTATGTTCCCTGTACTATATTACAGCTACTACACCTTCAATTTCATAGCCACCGGGTCCCATTTAATTATTTTCTTGGTAAGGAAACTTTCGTTACAAGCCAATGCAGGCGCAGCTGCTCTTAATCCGAATGCCGCATCTTCAACCACAGGTTTTCCGGTTCTGATTGAATCAAAGAAATTGGCAAAGTGGTCTACATGCTCACTATAACCTGCTGGCGGATTGAACACAATATCTTCTCTTGTTTTTTTCTTTCTTTGCTCAGCAGTCCATTTAGCATCATACTCTTTCTGCATTTCTTCACGCATTGCTTTCGAGAACGTGAATAGTGAATCATATCCGCCAAAACCCGGAGCTTCAGGCATAATGCTATGTTTAACAGTAATAGTATTACCCCGCACATCTATCGTCCCTTCTGAACCAATCAGACGGGTTAGTTCCTGTCCGCCGGTACCGCTGATAAAGTTTACCTGTAAAGTCAACTGAAAAGCAGGATGCTCAGGAGTATCTGGGTATTGCATCACACCCGACATCACATCAGGCAAATCGCGGCCATCTTTCCAATAACTGAATTGTCCGGTACTTACAATCGTTTCCGGCCCTTTAGAATTAGTCATGAAGTGAGTACCACTCAACAAGTGGATAAACAAGTCACCTGCCACACCTGTACCCACTTCTTTAAATGCTCTCCACCAGAAAAACTTTTTAGGGTCGTATGCTATTTTTTTACCTGTTATAGCGATAAATCTATCCCAGTCAAGCGTTTCAGGGCTGGCATCTTTCGGGATGGTATACTCCCATGCACCGATAGAGCTTTGTCTGTCATTTACGGAATTAACCATATTCAGCTTGCCTATTTCTCCGGCAGCCAATAATTCTTTTGCTTTTGCTAAGCCAAGGCTACTTACCCGCTGACTACCTATCTGCACCACCTTACCTGATTTTTTAGCGGCTGCTATTACCGGATGTCCCTCACTGATTTTATAAACCATTGGTTTTTCACAATACACGTGCTTACCTTTTGCCAAAGCATCAATCGTCATCTTTGCATGCCACACATCAGTAGTACAGATTAATACGGCATCAATATCACTTCTATTCAATAATTCTCTATAATCTCTCGTAGTGTATAGGTCGTTGCCATATAATTCCTTCGCATTTTCAAGTCTGCCGGAATATAAATCGCAGATACCTGCCAATTCCACACCGGGTACTTTAAGCGCCGAAACGAGGTCAAAGTGGCCCTGAACACCAAAGCCAATCACGCCGATTCTGACTTTATCAATGGCTGAAATCTTTCTGTCATAAGCTAAAATACGTTCTTCAGCTTTTTGTTGGGCAGCTAATGAAGCAAATGGTGATGAAGCAGCTATTAAACTGGTAGCACCAATCTGTTGCAGGAATTTTCTTCTGGAAGACGAACTATCGTTTTTCATATTCTTGATTAAGGTTGATTGAATTGACTATGGTTGTGTA
>CALRLS020000525.1:0-3968 GCA_943368815.1 Cyanobium sp. NIES-981 | reverse complement strand
TCAGCACGTGTGATGGGCTTTAATTTGATGAAAAACTTTGACAGGCCTTATTTCTCAAAATCAATCAGTGAATTCTGGCGGCGTTGGCATATATCGCTCTCCTCGTGGTTCAGAGATTACCTTTATATACCATTGGGAGGAAACAGGGTTTCCAAACCCCGTCAGTATTTTAATCGTTTCTTTGTGTTTATGGTAAGCGGTCTATGGCATGGTGCCAACTGGCATTATGTTATCTGGGGCGCCTTGCATGGCTTTTATCTGGTGATAGGGCAAATGACCGAAGCATTTCAAAAGAAAATTACAGGCGTTAAAACCTCACTGAGTCATGCCACTTTTGCCCAGAAAGTGATTCATGGGCTTATTACTTTTGTACTGGTAGCTTTTGCATGGATTTTTTTCAGGGCAAATACCAATAAAGATGCTGTTTACATCGCTAAAAGTATCTTCAAAATTCCTTCACATTCTTTAGAACAAATAATATACCTGATTGGTAAAAATGACCTATATTTAATCATCATTTCATTCTTAATCATGGAGGGTGTTCAATGGTTACAAAGAGGTAAGAATTTATCTGCATGGATGGATGCCAAACCACGCTGGCAAAGGTGGGGGGCATATTATCTGATTTTGTTCATGATTTTATGCTATGGTGTTTATAATAATTCACAATTTATTTATTTTCAATTTTAAGATATGAAAAACGAAGGATTTGATCCACAGGAAATAGCCGAACTAAAAGCCGAATGCGCTCAGGAAGGGCAGAACTACGTAATAGTAGAGGATGAAGATGGCATGAATGATTCAGGAGAATTTGCTCATTTTCAGTTTGTAGGTAAGCATAATGGCGAAGAAGTAATTTTTGATGCCGTGATGAGTACCCTGCGTTTAAACCATAGCAGTCTGGTTTTTGAAGAGGCAGAAATCCGTATGAAAAAATCATATCCGAACTATGTAGAGGTAGAGAGACGCAAGGCTAACTACAAGATAGACGAAGATATGGAACTGATGCTTGAAGAAATCATTGAAGAACTAGAAGAAGAAGAGACGATTCAGGTGGCTGAATTTATTGAGGTAGATGAAGACTTTGAATATGGTATCGGGCTGGATATTGCCTTGAATGTAGAAGAAATTGATGAGACAGTAATTACAGATTTCGTTAATGGCTTTAACGCAGGTACAATAAAACTCGACCCGACCCTGTATAGTTTTACAAGCGAGGAAGAATAGAAAAAGAATATGGCAGGTAATTTCGATAAAAGCAATGGTTTTTCAGGAACAGCTGATTATGTGGCTACCCGTGAGCTCCAGACAGCAGTAAATGCGGCAATTGCACTTCAAAGACCCTTATTGATAAAAGGTGAACCGGGTACGGGTAAAACACTTCTGGCCTTTGAGGTAGCCAAAGCCCTGGGCAAACAATTGTACACCTGGCATATCAAATCAACCACAACAGCGCAGCAGGGTTTGTATGAATATGATGCTGTTTCCCGCTTGCGTGATTCTCAACTGGGTGATGACAGGGTGAACCACCTTGAAAACTACATCAAGAAAGGAAAAATATGGGAAGCATTTGATACTGATGAGCAGAGTGTATTGTTGATTGATGAAATTGACAAGGCCGATATTGAGTTTCCGAATGATCTCTTGCAGGAGCTTGACCGGATGGAGTTTTATTGCTATGAATTAAAGCGAACCATCAAAGCCAGGCATCGGCCTATTATTATCATTACCTCTAATAACGAAAAGGAATTACCTGATGCTTTTCTGCGCCGCTGTTTTTTCCATTTTATCCGGTTCCCGGATAAAGAAACCATGCAGCAAATCGTTGATGTGCATTATCCCGGTCTGGAAGAAACTCTGCTGGCTAACGCCTTAAAAACTTTTTTTGGCATCAGAGAAATCAAGAACCTGAAGAAAAGACCTTCAACAAGTGAATTGATAGACTGGCTCGCATTACTATTGGTCGGTAAATTATCTGCCGACGATTTGAACGATTTAAGCAAAATGAATCAGGTGCCACCCTATTTAGGCGCTTTGCTCAAAAACGAATCTGATTATGATTTGTATAAGGCGCTACGGGAGAAAGGAATTAAGTAACAGGAATCTTAACTGATATTAAATTGCTCTTAGATTTCTTTTATCATCTCAAAACCAACAAACTTCCGGTTTCGTTAAGAGAGCATCTGACATTGTTAGAGGCTCTCGATAAAGAAGTAATTGCCTACAATGTAGAAGATTTCTATTTCCTGAGCCGTGCTATTTTTGTGAAGCACGAACAAAATCTTGATTTGTTCGATAAACTTTTCGGGCAGTTCTTTGGCGATGCAGAGAGAATTCCTGTCGAGAAATTACTGGCCGATATTGATGAAGACTGGTTGAAAACGAATTTGTTCAGAGAACTGTCGGAGGAAGAAAAAGAAGCCGTAAAGGCAATGGGAGGGCTAGAGGAATTATTAAACAGATTCAGGGATTTACTGGAAGAACAAAAAGAAAAGCACGAAGGAGGCAGTAAGTGGATTGGTGCAGGTGGTACATCACCATTTGGTAATTCAGGATATAACCCGGCCGGAGTAAGAATAGGAGGGAAAGGAGGCGGAAAAAGTGCTGTAAAGGTGTGGGATAAAAGGGAATTTAAAAACTATGACAACGACCTTGAATTAAATACCCGAAACACCAAGATGGCATTAAGACGCCTACGGATATTGACAAGAGAAGGAGCAGAGGATGAATTGAACCTGGAGGAAACCATTGATAGAACCTGCCAGAATGCCGGGCTTCTGGATATTAAGATGCAGGCCTCTAAGCAAAACAGGGTAAAGATATTGTTGCTTTTAGATGCAGGAGGTTCTATGGACGAATACATTGAAGAATGTTCAATGCTATTTTCCTCCGCCAAATATCAGTTCAAGCATTTAGAGCATTATTATTTTCATAATTGTGTGTATGAAACATTATGGAAAGATAACGCCCGCCGTTATGACGACAAAGTGTCTACCTGGGATGTACTCAATAAATATAATAAGGATTATAAAGTTATTTTTGTAGGAGATGCCTCCATGTCTCCCTGGGAATTATCAGAACCACGTGGAAGTGTTGAGCACTATAACGAAGAAGCGGGTTTAACCTGGCTTGAAAGATTCAAAGATAAATTCCCGAACATGGTCTGGTTAAACCCGATTAATGATGGCTATTGGCAATATACGCATACCATTAAGCAAATCAGGGAATGGTCTGACGAACGCATGTTCCCGCTTACCATTAATGGTATTGAAAAAGCCATGAAATGCCTTAAAAATAGCAAATTGAGATTCTGAACTGAACTAGATGCTCTTCAAAAACTCAATTGTATTTACACCATCAGCAAAATCATTCAAATTAGGTGATTGTGCTTCTCCGAAATCAAAACTGTTTTCAAAACTTCTGTCTTTCGATACTATACACTGAATCTTGTCTTTATTACTATCAATCATTTGTTTCAAATGTGCTTCATTGTCATAATACTCATAATGGCAAACAGAGATAGCAGATACAAGTGCTGTATCTTCTCGTAATAATAAAAAACCATTGTCAAAATGAGGTGCCCTGTTTACTAATAAGACAGACTTGTTATAATCATAATTATTATTGTATTTATGGTGTAGCCTTATGGTACTCCAATACTCTATTGATTCAAAGAACTTATCGAAAGTATAGCCTTGGGGAACAAATAATTTTGAAACATTCCTACAGCCTAATCCGAAATACTGAAAAATATCATTACCGAGATTAGCCAGATCAGCTCTTGATTCTTCACCTGTCAGAATAGCGACTGAAGTTCTGTTTCTACGTATAATATGAGGTACTTTAGCAAAATAATATTCAAAATGTTTGGCAGTATTATCACTTCCGGTAGCAATCATGGCCTCGGCATCATTCAGTCTGTCAATAATCTGTATATACTCTCTGATACCCGGATTGATTTCGAATAT
>CALRLS020000524.1:0-3969 GCA_943368815.1 Cyanobium sp. NIES-981 | reverse complement strand
CATCATAAATACTCAGCAAAGGAATAGTCGGATTAAAAGCAAATTTTCTTGTCACCGAGCGGCTGAATAGTACATCAAAGAATGAATGATGACGGGTAAGCATTACCAGCATATCGGCCTCATGTGTGCTCAGGTATTCAATGATACCCTCCTCGGCATTATCAGCACGCAACTGATAGTCAATGATATTCAGTCCTTTGAAATAATCATGGTATTCAAATTTCAGTAATCCGTCAAGTTCAGTAGGTAATTGACCGTCTTTCAATACTGTCAATAAGGTGAGCGTTGCACCTGTCTGAATCAATAAGTCTTTCAGTCCGTCAAACTCAGAGAATGATTGTATAGGTTTGTAATCTACTGCCAGCACAATGTTTCTTAAAGGTTCAGGGTCTGTTTTTACCGGAACTATTATTGCATCCGCTTCAACGTTTCGTACAATATCTGTGGCAGTGCTTCCGAATAAAATATCCTCACCTTTTCCTGTTGCACCTATTACTACAAAATCAAAGTTATGTTTTTGATTCAGAATCTGAATAGCACTTGATGGTGAGGCAGAAACCAGTTCTGATTTAAAAACATGTATATTTTTTGTATCCAGTGCTTTTATTGCTTCCAGATATTCTGCTATCTCTTTTTTTGCCCGATTAAACATTTCGTCAATTAATGAGTAAGCTATTTCTGGTGAACCTCCTACCGGAAAAGTATCATAAGCATTCATCAGTGTAAACTCACAGGGAGTATCGCCAAAAAGATTAAGGGCATATTGAATGGCTTTGTCAGATGCCTTCGAGAAATCGGTTGGAAGGAGTATCTTTTTCATGTCTGAGTTTAGTTTAATTTTATACCGCAAAGCTAAAAATCTCATCAGCAGCAATTTATGAGCAGACATAGGGCTGAATATGATTTTGAGCATGTTTAAAAATTATGACTCGACCTACAAAGCACATCTTTTTCAGCTATACTGCGTTGCATTTTTTCGATGTAGCTGCTGGCTACATCTGCAAAATGCGCCTTGTTTAGCTAAAAAATCTGCACTTTTCGGTCAGAATAACAAAATTTAAACATGCTTTATATCAGAAAAAAAAGACAAGCAACGCCTGTCTTTTTTCATCTTTTCGAACCTAAATATTTGTACCCTAAGCAAATTAATTTTTCAATATATGTTGGCCTATCATTGCAGGCTTAAACTCTTCACATTCTTTATTTTTCAATCTATTGGCAAAGCAAGGCACAAGGATATTTTCTACCTCATCAATCCTGAACTTCAGCACAATGCCTTTGCTGTTATTCAATATATCGTTATTCAGATACACCACCAGATTATTATTTGTCAGTCCTATTTGTCTGGTATAAGCTTTCCAATCGGTCACCAGCTTCAGTTTCAGCTTAGCTACTTTCTTTTCGATGGCAGCAAAAAAGGCTTGTTGCGTCTTTTCATCCGGGC
The DNA here is from genome assembly GCA_943368815.1 of Cyanobium sp. NIES-981. Taxonomy (GTDB): domain Bacteria; phylum Bacteroidota; class Bacteroidia; order Cytophagales; family Spirosomataceae; genus Emticicia. The sequence goes on along the minus strand of CALRLS020000524.1, from coordinate 2,525 downwards.
GGATAATATCCCCTTCATACAAAAACCTTTTGCTTCTCAGGTCATAAATTTCCCAATCCTGATTTTCCAGACAATACGATTGGTCATTTTTGCAATTACCTTCCTGCAAATTGAAACCGAGCAAATCGTTTTGCAGATGCGTTATCCGGGTTGCTTTATAATAATAATGGTACAATTGAAAATCATAACATTCTTTATCGCCTTCACAATTTCCGAAGTAAGTCATACCCGAAAGCCAGTCGTTCAGATAATCCTGGGTTTTTGTGTCCAGCATTCCGCTTAATTGTGCATGAGATGTTTTCCAGGTGCAATCAAGTTCTTCGTCATGCTGTATCAGCAATACATTTTTTACTGTAATCAAAGCCCGGTTATTGATAAACTTTTCGTTGGCAGGTATCTTCGAGAAATCAACCTGCGCCTGACAGTTTCTGGCAACAAAGAAAAGTATTACCATAAGTATTAAGCCTGCCACGGCACCGGATTCGAGCACAAAAGTGATGGACTTCCGTATGTAGTTATATATATTTCTATGTCTTTCGGGCTTCATAAAACAGGTTTGTTTTGATAAACAAAGCTAAAAAGCTTTATCTGCTCAAAATCTATCCTACCTCATGAAGGTTTATGATTTTCGGCAGGTTTTTCATCATCAAACAATATCCTTACCGAAGGTGTATAGGTATCGTCAAATTGTCCGTCGTTGGTAGCCCAAAAGAATGAAACCAGAAAGCCTCCGGCTACCAGAAGCGCTGCTATAACTAAAAATATAATGACTCCCATAGCTAAATAAGTTTTCTGATTCTGGCAAACAGGTAGGTCATACCTACCGCAAATAATACTACCGACAACGAACTCAAGGGCATAAAGATAGCAGCCATTACAGGCGACAATTGCCCTGACACAGCCCAACCAATACCAATGAAATTATAGACCAACGATAAGACAAAACTCGCTTTTACAATATTCAGTGCGGTTTTGCTAAACCCAAGAAAATCAGTAAGTCTGTCAAACTTCGAGGCATCCAATATGGCATCGCAGGCAGGAGAAAACGCCTGCACATCCTCACTTAGCGCTATACCTACATTGCTCTGGCGCAAGGCCCCGGCATCGTTCAGCCCATCGCCTATCATCAGAATGTGCTGTCCTTTATCCTGCTCATGCTTAATAAAATTGAGTTTATCCTGCGGTTTCTGGTTAAACAATAATCTGTTTGCATCGAAAAATGGGCTCAGGTTTGCTCTTTCCTCCGCATTATCGCCTGATACAAGCGCCATTCTAAAGTTTGCCCCTAGTTTTCGCAGTACTTCTTTCCAGTTATTTCTATAAGCAGCTTTTATCGTGAAATATCCTCTGAATTCATGGTTTATTTCCACATTTACCTCACTCGATAGAGTATTCCCCGCAATTAAGCCGATAAATTCTGCATTACCGAGTCTGATAAAATTGCCCTCAACTACTCCTTCTATCCCCATGCCTTTTATCTCGTTAAAATAGCTGATGTTGCCATTACCAGCTCCGAGATACTGGCGTATCATTTTACTAAGCGGATGCACTGATTGGGCTGTCAACTGGCTAATCCAGTTTTTTTCCGTTTCACTTAAATTCCCTTCTTCAAAGTGTAGCTGCCCGTTTTTATTTTCAGTCAGGGTTCCGGTTTTATCAAAAACCACCTCGTTTATCTCGGTTAATAACTGCACAACCATCTGGTTTTTTACAAAAAACTTATTTCTGCCAAAAATCCCCATGGTTGTGTTCATTGTAAAAGGCATGGAAAGTGTAAGCGCACATGGGCATGCCACCATCAGTACGGCTGTTAAGCTTGTCCAGACCAGATCCGGCTGAACAAAATACCAGTAGATACCGGTTAATAAGGCAATAGCTAAGGTAGTATAAGTAAAATACTTGCTGAACGCATTCGCTAAGTCGATAGTGGCGGTTCTCTTCTCTTTCTTAAAGGCATCATTGTTCCACAATTCTGTCAGATAACTTTGAGAAACCTGTTTCTGTACCGTCAGATTTACTTTTTCACCTATCAGCCTGCCCCCTGCATATATCAGCTCGCCTTTTTCTTTTTTGATAGGTTCAGATTCGCCTGTTACAAAGCTATAATCAATATAGGCTCTGTCAGAAAGCAAAAGTGAATCGGCAGGAATCAATTCCTGATGGTGTATATCTATTATATCGCCTTTTTGTAGTTCAGCCACATTTTTGTAGCCATTTTTAACTTTTACTGCCAGTGGGAAGTATGATTTATAATTCCGCTCGAACGAAAGGTAATTATAGGTAATCTGTTGAACCCATTTGCCTGTCAGCAAAAAGAAAACCAGTCCGGCCAGACTATCCCAGTATCCGGCAGAATGATTGACAAAAGTCTCAAAGGTGCTTCTGAGAAATAAGGCTGAGATACCCAGTGCAATAGGAATATCCACACTTAATACTGAAGTCTTGTTACGGAAATTCTCTTTCAGGGATACTATTGCGCCTTTGAGATAATCAGAAGCGCCAAAAAAGAATACTGGTAACGATAG
>CALRLS020000523.1:0-3979 GCA_943368815.1 Cyanobium sp. NIES-981 | reverse complement strand
TATAATGTATTATAATTCTAAACTGATAAGAAATGAACAAGTATTCACAATTAAGCCATACCCATTTTCAGAACAGACTATGGAGGAACGAGCTCGAAATGATGCAGAAAGAGACAGACTTCTTCCTGAGCATAGTTGACGAAATAAGTAATCTTGAAGATACAATCAAAAATAAAGAGCAGGGATGGTTCATTAACCAGTTTCATCATTTCCAGAGACTAACCAAACAATTATTGGGTGAGTTGACCAGTATAGAAAAAGGCTTGGCCGATGGTGTAATCAGTGAAAAAATACTTGATAAAGAACAAAGACTTGACCAACAGTATTTTAAAGAAGAGATGGATTATTTTGAACAGGATTACAGGTCGGTAAAGAATAAATTCAGAACATTTATAGCCAATTCGGACACTATTGGTATTGATTAATCTTACTATTCTCTATCAGTCTGAAATTATGATTAATGTCATATTTTCATAAAATGATAGTCATGTTTTCGGCAAGCAGCCGACAGTAATTTTACAACATCGATTTTTCTAAAACTCAGTTTTTATGCAATATACTACGCAGTCCGAGACAGTTGGGACATTAGAACGATTTGAATATGACAATAAAATCGTAAGAGCCTTTCTCGTTGTAACAGTCATTTTTGGTTTGGTGGGTATGCTGGCGGGCTTAACGCTGGCTATACAGCTTTTCTGGCCGGGTGCCAATTTCGAAAGTCCACATGTAACCTTTGGCCGTCTGAGACCTTTACACACCAATGCCATCATATTTGCTTTCGTGGGTAATGCCATGTTTGCAGGTATCTATTATTCAATGCCAAGGCTGCTCAAAACAGCTATGTTTAACAAAACTTTATCCTGGATTCACTTCTGGGGCTGGCAATTAATCATTCTTGCGGCAGCTATTACACTGCCATTGGGTATGACCACCAGTAAAGAGTATGCAGAGCTTGAATGGCCTATTGATATTGCCATCACTCTGGTATGGGTGGTATTTGCTATCAATATGTTTGGTACTATTATCAAACGCCGTGAGCGACACATGTATGTAGCTGTTTGGTTTTATATAGCTACGGTTGTTACTGTTGCCTTATTACACATTGTCAATTCCCTGGAATTGCCTGTATCGTGGAACAAAAGTTATTCGATTTATGCAGGTGTGCAAGATGCCCTTGTGCAATGGTGGTATGGTCATAATGCAGTAGCATTCTTCCTTACAACGCCTTATCTGGGGCTGATGTACTATTTCTTGCCTAAAGCAGCCAATCGCCCCGTATACTCATATAAGTTATCTATTATTCACTTCTGGTCTCTGATCTTTATCTATATCTGGGCAGGGCCTCACCACTTACTTTATTCTTCATTGCCCGACTGGGCACAGAGCTTAGGTACGGTGTTTTCTATCATGTTGATAGCGCCATCGTGGGGAGGTATGCTGAATGGGCTTCTGACTTTACGCGGAGCCTGGGATAAAGTACGCGAAGATCCGGTTTTGAAATTCTTCGTAGTAGCCGTAACAGCCTATGGTATGGCCACATTTGAAGGCCCGATGCTATCGCTGAAAAACGTAAATGCTATCTCTCACTTTACCGACTGGACAATTGCCCACGTACACGTAGGAGCTTTGGGTTGGAACGGTTTCATGATATTCGGTATCTTATACTATCTGATACCACGCATGTATAAAACACAGCTTTACTCTAAAACACTTACCAATACACACTTCTGGTTAGGCACATTAGGAATTATTTTCTATGCCTTGCCGATGTATTGGGCTGGTTTTGTGCAAAGTCTGATGTGGAAAGAATTTACACAGGATGGTTTTCTGGCTTATCCGAACTTCCTTGAAACAGTAACCCAGATTGTACCGCTTTATATGCTAAGAGCAGTAGGAGGCACTATGTATCTGATTGGTTCACTGGTAATGATTTATAACCTAATCAAAACCGCAAAACAGGGTACATTTGTAACGGCAGAATATGCCGAAGCACCTGCCCTTGAAAAACACGTGAGAGTAACAGGCGGCGGCTGGCACTCAGTTCTTGAACGCAAGCCTGTTATCTTCACAGGTTTAGCCTTACTAGCTGTTGCTATCGGTGGCGTAGTAGAGTTTGTACCTACTGCACTCATCGAATCTAATATCCCGACAATTGAAGCGGTAAAACCTTATACTCCACTAGAGCTGACCGGACGGGATCTTTATATAAAAGAAGGTTGTGTGGGTTGTCACTCACAAATGGTCCGGCCGTTCCGTTCAGAAACTGAGCGCTATGGTGAGTACTCTAAAGCCGGAGAATTTGTTTATGACCACCCGTTCTTATGGGGTTCAAAACGTACCGGCCCTGATTTGCACAGAGTAGGTAAGAAGTATCCGGATAGCTGGCACTTTAACCACATGATGGATCCGACTACGATGTCGCCCGGTTCAATTATGCCTTCGTACCCTTGGCTTTTAGAGAACGATTACGATAAAGAACTGCTACCTGCCAAGATTAAAGCCATGCGTACGCTGGGTGTGCCATATCCTGAAGGTTATGAAGACATTGCAGTAGCAGAGGCGGAAAAACAGGCGAATGAGATTACCAAAAGCCTGGCCGATGCAAAAATCAAAACAAGTAGCGATAAGGAAATCATAGCCCTGATTGCTTACTTACAGAGACTGGGTACAGATATAAAAACAACAAAGTAGGCGTAAAAACCTACTTTTTATAAAACTTAAGACAATGTTTAAACATTATTTCGAGCAAATGAACGGGATAAGTATTTATCCGATTTTCTCACTACTTGTTTTCTTTCTTTTCTTTCTTGGTTTGGGTTGGCATGTGTTCAGGTTTGATAAAAAGAAACAGCAACATTTGGAGAACCTGCCATTGGAGTAGTAGACCCCAACAGAAATAAAAAGCTTTCAGGACATTTAAAATATTTATTCGTTTATGGGAACATTTATAAAATCAGGCGATGAACTCATTCAGCTATTAGTGCTTATTGTATTGATTCTTACGGCACTGATTCTGCTGGTGATAGTTCTGAATATGTACCGAGTAATCCACAAGATTATAGCAGAGAAGGAGGGAAGAACCGTAGAGTCTTTCAGTTTTCAGAAATGGTGGCAGAGAGAAGCCGGTACCGATGTGCCGATAGAAAAAGAAGAAGCCATCTTATTGAACCACAATTACGATGGTATTCAGGAACTGGACAACCATTTGCCACCGTGGTGGGTGAAGATGTTTTATGCAACTATTGTTTTTGCAGCTGTTTACATAGGCATTTACCATTTCTGGCGTATTACACCACTACAGGAAGAAGAGTACCAGATAGCTATGGATGAAGCGAAGAAAGATGTAGAGTTATATCAGTCGAAAGTAGCAAACGCTATTGATGAAAAAACTGTAAAACTTTTACTCAGCGACAGCAAAACCATCAGTGGTGGGAAGGATATTTTTATCGGAAAATGTGCCGCATGCCACGGACAGGCAGGAGAAGGGGGAGTTGGTCCCAATCTGACTGATGAATACTGGCTGCACGGTGGAAGCATCAACGATATATTCAAAACAATCAAGTATGGTGTCCCTGAAAAAGGAATGATTGCTTGGCAGGCTACATTGAAACCTAATGAAATCCAGAGCGTAAGTAATTACATTTTGGTGATTCAGGGTACAAAGCCTGCAAATGCCAAAGCTCCACAGGGAGAGAAAGCTTCAGCAAGTGCGGATTCGAGCAGCGCAAAGCCTATGGCAAAATTATAAGAAACAGTTTCTATACCATCTCGCCATCTGCTAACCAGAGTGAGTCAGATAGAAATAGGAGGAATTAAAACGCAGCAATTGTGAGCAATTTAGATTTTATAGATGAAGCCTATCGTGACAGCATCGCCACGGTAGACAGTGAGGGGAAGAGGATATGGGTATTTCCGAAAAAACCGACAGGTCATTATCATAATTACCGTATAATAGCCACCCTCATTTTTTTGGGCTTGT
>CALRLS020000522.1:0-3981 GCA_943368815.1 Cyanobium sp. NIES-981 | reverse complement strand
GGGACAGAAACTTATAGCGCAGCTATTGGGATTGATGTAAATATACGTTTTCTCTAAGACTTTTGCAAGCAAAACCCTGTAAATATTCACGGGTTTAATTGAACGGTGTCACGCGTTTTCTGAGCGCAATTCTTTTTCTAATTTAGGGTCATATTTTGTGATAAAAATTCCTGAATTAAAACTCCTAATGAAAAAGTTGAAGTATATTACTAGGCCGAAGAAGAATTAGCTTGAGAGATTTTGCTTAGGGTTTTATACCGATTAGAAAAAGCATCTATCGAGCAACAGATGTTAGCAAAATAGTAACATGGTATTGATATTTACACCCTCAAAGTGACTATATCAATACCGGAAAAATGACCAAAACCCAACCGATTAATTCGGAAATTACCCGCCAGCCATTTAGACTCTCTGCTGCCTGCGAAACCAGAATGGCTTGCCGGATGCCTCAGTGTATATCAATTCAATCAATAAAGCATTGATGATTGACCCATACATGGCATCATTCCAGAACGAAAAAACAAGTATCTGTGAAAAAATCACGGCCACAATGCCAATCGCCAGCCAATACTTACTCCGGTTATGATAAAACACGGCAGTTAGCACTAACAGCACACTGCACAAAAGCCAGATAATACCCCATCCTCTTGAAACGGCGGTTGAAATCTCATGAATACGCAGCAGTTCATACGCTTTAAAGAAGCCTAATAAGTGCAGCAGCGCAAATATCAGGATAATGAGGAAAGCGAAGCTTCTCATCAAGTATAGTGTTTAGGTTCTAGGATTCAAATTATATTCAGTAAATATAAGTTCATAAACTCAAATTTTACCAGTAAACAAATAAAATTATTTTAAAAATATCAAACTTTATACCATTTTTTTATTTTCCGGACTAAATCAAACATTTTTCTAGTAATAATCAGACAGAATTACATAAAAAATCAGGGGAAATCTATTTCATATAATGAAATTATTCTATATTTGTTTTTGACGTATTAACCTTTTATAAAATTCAGATATTTACCAATAATCGCTTTTAATTTATTCAGGCAGGAATAGCATTTCTCAGTCAAATAAATTTTACGCAAGGTAAATTAAGCCTATTGAGAATACAATCCGGCAATGTTTTGCTGTCTGATTCGCCAATAGATTTTCTCTTATCAGCTACACAATACAAGTATCCACAGAAAACTAAGACGAGAAAGGTAAGCCCGAAAGCTATTAATACAACTATTGAAGAGTACGTATATTGCGTACCTCTCAGGCATAGTTTTATTGATATTGCATTTTACATTATCTACACAGCCATCATTAAATGAATGATTCTGCAGCCGCATAATTCAAAGGCTGTTGATTCATTGTTTTCAGGAAAATTTCCTGTACCTAATTTTTGACTGTATTTTATGAAGAGGACTACCTTTATTATTTCAAAGGTATCGAAGTACTTGATTATCCGGTTTGTGCCAGAAATCTGGAAGAGGGTATTTCCAAATATCTCAATTTTCATGAGGCCGATATGCTGGTAACAGTAAGCCGGCAAGGTTCCTTTTTTGAAGAACTGTTTAATCGGTCGCTTAGCACCAAACTGGCCTCAAACCCAATGGTACCTTATATGAGTATTTTCAGTAAATCAGGCTCAGACCTCATCAACAAGGAGTTTCAGACTTCTAAACATATCTGAATCCGGTGGTTGAATGCCTGATAATTTAATTTCTTTTTTTATGCCAAACCAATTCTGCCTATGACTCTCTATCGTTACCCAAACCTTCTCAGCTTTATTAATTGAAATTCCTTTAATTTCAAACATGAAACCTACAAAACAGGCCTGATGAATAATCAGGTCTGTTTTATTGTCAAATATCGAACGGTTCGCCGTCTCGATGCAGACTCTCGAACGGGTTGCCGTACGATGCAGATTAAGGAGAGTCACTAAAAGAAAATGCTTTTCTTAATGAAATACCACCCACTCTCAACAAATCCCCCATTCTTTCCCCGGATTAAAAAAAATCCCGTATATTCAGGCTTATTTTATCTTGGCCGTATAATCTATGAAGCGTTCTGCCCTATTTATATTGTTTTCGTTGTTTCTTGTGCATCAGCAGACTAGCGCACAAAATAAAGCGGCAATTATTGATACACTTCTCAGTCGACTGAATCAGAAAAACCTTTTCAATGGCGCGATAGTCGTGGGTCAGCGGGATAAACTCATCATCAGTAAAGGCTATGGTTATTCCAATTTTAGCACTGCCAGCCCTTTTACAGTCAATACTCCTGCCGACGGGGGTTCTATTGCTAAAACCCTGACGGCTACAGGAATCCTATTACTGGCCGACCAGAGGAAACTGGATCTGCTCGATTCGGTGCAGAAATATATTCCAGGCTATCCGTATCCAGACACAAAAGTCTGGAATCTGTTGACACATAGCACAGGTAGTTTGCCGGATTATAATTATTATTTCGAAAAAACACCTGCCACAGAAACGCTCACCAATCAGGGCATTCTCGATATTCTGAATAAAAACAAACCTTCATTATTGTACGCACCCGATTCTAATTTTAGTTATGACAATACCGGATTTGACATTGCGGCAGCCATTATAGAGCAGCTAAGCGGTACTTCTTATCAGAATTTCCTATACGACCAGTTCTTTGCACCCTTGAAAATGCAGGACGCCTTCATAAGGCCTCCCCTGCTCAACCAATGGGCAGGAGAAAGAATAAAAGGCTATAGCTATGAAAATGAGGTACTGGAACTGATGGACATCGGCGACCGGGAAGGTTTTTACGGCGGCAGCAATATCTGGTTTTCTGCGTCTGACCTCTATCGCTGGGGACAATCCTTTTACCATAAACCCATACTTGGCGAATATTTACTCCCTGTCATTAGCTCATGGGTGAGTATCAAATCTAAATTATCCATGATTCGCCTGGGTGCATGGTATCAGGGCAGGAACGCAGCAGCTCATTATTATTGGGGAAGCGTGGCCGGATTTTACAGTTTCGTCTATTGGGATAGTCAACAGCAATTTACTATTGCATTTGTGAGCAATACCAATATACCCCAATGGGTCAGGCCACAACTCACAAATGCACTGATTGATATTACGGAAGGCCGGAAAGAGCCATCCATCACAGAACCACAAGCCGAAAAAATTACTGAGAAAGAACTACAGGCAATTACCGGAACTTATGAAATTACGAACCTGGGCAACATAGAAATATATCTGAAAGAAGGCAAGCCTTACATGAAAGCCCAATCGGGCATGGAGTACGGGATTTTTGCTGTCGATGATAAAACCTTTTATGTGCCGGGTTTAGACCCATGGATTTCGTTCCAGAAAAAAATAAACAATCAATTTCAGAGCCTGCTGTGGCGGACTAGCTATGAGGAGTTGGTGGGGAGAAGGGTTAATGAGTGAGAAATATAAGTGGAATCATAAGTGCCAGATTAATTTTGTTGTTCCACAATACGCAGTTTGCCGGAAAAAAATATATCGGTCAATTTGTAACATTCCGACAATTCTCAGGTAAGCAATAGGGAAATACACTCGACCCATTTGTATTACCTCCTATGAAAAAACTAATCCTACTTCCTATCTTTATTATTATCACACATTTGTCCTTCAGTCAGTCAGCCTTACAGCAAGGTTTTGACCATCTACTTAACTCCGAAATGAAACCAAATGAACCCGGAGGTGTAGTACTTGTAGCCAAAAAGGGAGAAATTATCTATAAGAAAGCCTTCGGTATGGCCGATATGGAATTGGATGTACCTGTAAACGAGAACATGATTTTCTATATCGGCTCCAATACCAAGCAGTTTACTGCTGTGGCTATCCTGCAATTGCATGAACGCGGACTGATAGCTTTAGATGATAGCCTGGGCAAATTCATACCAAATTGCCCCCCACCTGTCGGTGCCATCAATATTGCCCGACTATTATCACATACCTCAGGTTTGGGCAGCAATACCGATACCCC
>CALRLS020000521.1:0-3982 GCA_943368815.1 Cyanobium sp. NIES-981 | reverse complement strand
CGCTATTCAACCTGGAAAGGTAAAAGGTTGTATCTCGAAGATATTGTAGTTACTGAAGCCATGCGTGGCAACGGGCTGGGCAAACTATTGTTTGATAAAACTATTGAAGAGGCTAAAAAAACTAAGTGCACCGGAATGATGTGGCAGGTACTGGACTGGAACGAACCAGCGATTAATTTTTATAAGAAGAATTTCCCAACCAGATTTGATACCGAATGGACCAATTGCCATCTGGATTTTTAGCTTGTACGTATGACATTAGTTTCGTTCAAGCTGACGTCTTTGCTTTCTAATTTTTCGTTTATTACTGCCACCTATCAGGTTTTCACCTACAAAGTGTACCCTTGTCTTCCATATTTTGCGTGGAGAGAATGTTCTCTCCCCATGCCTGTGTTCCATCCAGACTTTGCAGGATTTATTAGGGCATGGCCTGTAGATGTAGCAACTCTGCATCAGGAAGAGCACTAAAAGTATAGCGGGTATCTTTCTCATCAAGTATCAAAACGTTTTTCTTCTCAACTTATTTTCTGTCTCAGGCGATAAATGCATTCTGATTGTCACTTCCTTGCCCTCTTTTCTGATAGTTGCTTATTTTCCTCATCATCCTTCGCAATCTGGGGAAATTAGACCACAAACCTGCATTTTTTAGAAAGGAACGATTTTTTTGCATAAAAAAGCATTAAATCTACAACCATGAAAAAATCAGATAGTGCTGATCACCTTGACCACGATGAAGAGGAACAGGTGAAAGAAGAAAAGAATCTTAATTTTAAAAAAATGCTGATCTGGCTTTTCGGATTAGGAATCGGTTTTACAATCATAGCTTATATCGGAGGATTTATTACTGTGGGCGGTCCGGGTAAAGGTGGCCGTTTCGGTGCAATCACTCAGGAAGATACAGCAGCGGTTGTAAAGGGAGATACCTTAAAAGCCAAATAGTATCATTATACCACATAATTAAAAACAACAAAATCATGAAAACTGAAAGAGAAGAACTGCTCGACGAAGCAAAAGCAAAGAAAGAAAGCCTGCAGAATAAGGCAGAAAACAAATACGAAGATGCCAAAGATAAAGCCGGAGAATTAAAAGAAAAGGCTAAAGATAAATGGGAAGACGTAAAGGATGAGACTTCTGAGGCCTGGGATAAAACCAAAGAAAAAGCCGGAGACATTGGAGACAAGATAAGCGAGAAAGTAGAAGAGGGAAAAGACAAAGTGAAGAGTTGGACAAAATAAGATATTAATCGTGGATTCTATAGTGGTTGTGAAAGTCAAACAGGGGTATATAGTATTTAATATACCCCTTGTTTTAAAATCAATTCTGATAGCATCCATGAAAAAAATAGATATTTTACTGATACAGTAAAAAAGAGCAAGAACAAATTAACACAAATAAAGATACTTATAATGCCTGTGAAGGTTTTATAACAGTTGCTTAAATTCACACAGCTTCCAATCTTTTTAAAATACATATTGAACTGATTGGTAGTCACACACACAATAATATAACAGCTATTGAATTCACCGAATTAAATAAATGCACAGATTGAATCCTGACATTTAAATTCACACAACACTTTTTAAAATAAATCCAATTTTTAAAATTTTTAGGCCAAACCATTTAAAATTAAGGTAATAAAGATTTTGCTTGATTTCAAAAATCTTATACAACTTATACTATCAATTCAATAGGCCATTGGCTACAAAACCTATCAAAAAGAGACATTAAGAATGTCTCTTTTTTGTTTTATGCTAAATCAATCGGAAGAATATTCTGCCAGAACAATCTTCTTCCAATTGAAAAATGATGGAATAGTTTTTTCACCTAAGTCATAAGTATTTCTCTTATTTTTTATTCATTAAAATTCAGGGAATCATGAAAAATCCAAATCAGAATTTGAGTTCACAGTTTTCAGAGAACGACGGTGAAAAGTTAAAGGCGCTGTTCGTCGACGGCTTAAAAGACCTTTATTGGGCAGAGAGTCAGCTGGTAGAAGCTTTACCAAAGATGTCGAAAGCAGCAAATGCTGAAGACCTGAAAGTGGCTTTTGAGAGACACCATGCTGAAACGGAAAAACACGTAAGCAGACTGGAAAGAATCTTTGAAATTATCGATGAAAAAATTCAGTCGAAGAAATGCCCTGCTATGGAAGGCCTGTTGCAGGAAGGTGACGAAATTGTAAATTCCACTGAAACAAGAAGTTTTGTTAGGGATTGCGGCCTGATTATGGCTGCTCAAAAGATTGAACATTACGAGATAGCTTCATACGGCACATTGCGCAATATAGCACGTATTTTGGGCCATTTTGAAGTTGCCGAGATTTTGCAGACAACCTTAGATGAAGAAGGAGAAGCAGACCACAAACTAACCGAGTTGGCAGAAGCTCATATCAACGAAGAAGCGGCGCTGGAATAATGGTAGTGTATTATCAGAATCTATATCAAAAAAGCCTTATGGAATGATTCATAAGGCTTTTTTGATATAGCAATTAACTGTACCCAAATCATCTGTCAAATTTGAAAATATCCATTCCGATATTCTTTTTCCCTAATACATCATCAGTGATAATATCAGCAGCTAATTGGCTGAATACTATACCATTACCACCAAAGCCCAATGCAAAATAGGTATGTGGGTGTTCGTTTATCATGCCTATATAAGGTAAACCATCTTTGGTTTCAGCAAAAGTACCTGCCCACCGGAAATCTGTGCGAAAATCCAGGTCCGGAAATTTCTTTTCGAATGCCTTTTTGAGTTGTATCGCTTTCTTTTCAGTCAGTTTATCTCTCTTATCCGGATTGTAGAATGGTTCGTCTTTGCCACCAACCAGAATACGGTTATCATCAGTGGTTCGCATATATAAATACGGACGGGCAGTTTCCCAAATCAGGCAGTTTTCATACCAGAGGTTTTTTGTGTCAAAGGGCTCACTTACAATGGCAAAAGAAGAATTAAAATCTACAATCTTTTTAGAAATATACTCCTGCGATTCATACCCACAGGCAATAATCAGCTTCCTGGCTTTGACTGTTTCACCAAAATTGGTTTTCAGTTCAACACCTGTTTTATGCTGATTAATCTCGAGTACTTCTGTTTTATCAAATACTTTTAAACCATTTTCTATAGAAGTATTGAGCAACTCATGTGTAAAAGCATAGGCATCAATCTGCCCGCCGACCTCTGATAATAAGCCTGCCGGGGCAGAAAAAGGAAATAACCTGTCAATATCGGGTGCATCTAATAATTCCAGGTCAATCCCTATATTTTTTCGCAACTGATATTCAGCTTTCAAATCTTTTACATCTTTCTTTGCAGAAGCATAATAAAAACTTTTCTTTCTTGAAAATCCCACCTCATGCTTCAAAGACTTAACAATCTTTTCAATTTTATCAATTGCATCAATACACATCAGGAAACTCTGATTTGCCTTATCGAGTCCAACGAACTCAGAGAGTTCCAGTATAGGCGTGTCTATTTCATATTGCAATAATGCAGTACTGGCAGAGGTACTACCCATGCCTATTTGGCGTTTGTCTAATAAAATAACAGGAATACCAGCTTTGGTTAAATGATAGGCCATGAGGGCGCCTGTGATGCCCCCTCCCATAATTGCTATGTCTGTAGTATAAGATTGTTTGATTGAAGGATATGAACGTACAATACCACTTCTCATCAACCAAAATGGTGATTCGGTTCTTAAATCCATGCAGTTGTCTAAAAGGTCAGAAGTCTTATAATGCTAGTAGGCAAAGGCTAAGTCGAATGCCTCACGTGTTGAGTCGAATGATTTACGCAGGCTTGTCACGTGTTTTCCGAGTGCATTCAGCAACTCAGGTAATGATAAGAATTGAATAGCACTTAATGCGGAAGCATAGGCTTTTTCGGCAAACTTATCACCAAGCTGACAAGATAAAGCAATAGTTCTAGGGTTGGTCGAAGTTGCAGCCATAGTGAAATAAAACTGAGATTGATGTGGTCTCTT
>CALRLS020000520.1:0-3983 GCA_943368815.1 Cyanobium sp. NIES-981 | reverse complement strand
ATAGATTGGTCAGTTCTTTTGCAATATACATCGCTATCTGTCTTGGCAATACAATCTCACGTAAGCGGCTTTTACCTTTCAGGTCAGGTATCCGTACTTTAAAATGATCCGTTACCGATTCAATGATTGTATCAATGGTGACTTCTTTTACCGAGTCTTTCACCAGATGTCGCAATGTATTTTTTGCCAGTTCCACGTCAATTTCCCGGCGGGTCAAAGATGCCTGCGCCAATAAGGAAATCATCACCCCTTCCAATTCACGCACGTTCGTATCAATACTGTGAGCCAGGTATTCTATTACTTCATAATCAATAGAAATACCTTCGGCATGAACCTTTCTCTGAATGATGGCAATACGGGTTTCAAAATCAGGCGTTTGCAAATCTGCCGTTAAACCCCATTTAAAACGGGATAATAAACGGTCTTCAACGCCTTCCAACTCACGTGGCGGACGGTCAGACGTCATCACAATTTGCTTACCCGATTGATGCAGGTGGTTAAATATATGGAAGAAAGTCTCCTGCGTTTTTTCTTTACCCGACAAAAACTGTACATCATCAATAATCAGAATATCCACCTGCATATAGAAATTCATGAAATCCTGCAGGCTGTTATTTCTGATAGCATTGATAAACTGGCTGGTAAATTTCTCTGACGAAACATACAATACAAATTTACCAACGGCCTTGCTCTTCATAAAATTACCAATGGCCTGCACAAGATGAGTTTTGCCCAAGCCTACTCCACCGTAAATCATCAGCGGATTAAAAGAAGTTACACCCGGCTTAGAAGCTACGGCATATCCTGCTGCACGAGCCAGACGGTTACAGTCGCCCTCTACAAAATTATCGAATGTATAATTAGGATTAAGATAAGAGTCAAGATTCAGCGAATTCAGGTCCTTCATTTCAAAAGGATTCCTTACCTGGTCATGATTATTAGACTGATGGTTACTATAATTATTGGAATAGCCATTCGAATGATTATTATCAGTTCTGCTTGATGAACCATTATTCTGTGGAAGATTCACAGAAATAGGCGGTTCATTTTTCTTCTGATTCCCACTGTCAACTATAATAGAATACTCAAGCATACCTTCGCGCCCGATAGAATAATCCAACGCCTTTCTTAATAAATGCACATAGTTCTCCTCCAACCACTCGTAAAAGAATTGGCTCGGTACCTGAATAGTTAGTTTCTTACCCTCCAACTTACCCGGAATAATAGGCTCGAACCAAGTCTTATAACTTTGTTCCGAGGTACCATCACGGATAATTTTGAGGCAATTCTGCCATACTAAGTCGACATCTCTTTGGACCGTAGGAGTTTCTAAAATTGTCATTAGGCTACATTGGGATTCTTATTGGGGGGTGCAAAGATACTAAAATTTATGAACCTACCAAGAAGTGAATTTTGAGATTATAAATGTATTTTCAAAGTAAATCCCAAACATTATTTTCCCAAATTTGATTTGTCTTATAATAATACAAAATGTACCTTTACATTTGCTTTGGTAAACCCTTTTTTTCACCAAAAAATACAATTCTACTATGGCGAAAAAAATCTTTGATGAATTTCCGGAATCAACAAAAAAAATTTGGGAAGCGCAGGTAACAAAAGATTTGAAAGGAAAAAATTTTGAAGATACCCTCGTCTGGAAAACTCCTGAAGGAATTCCCGTTCAGCCTTATTACTCGGAAGAAGACTTAACCAACCTCCCATTCCGGGCAATTCAGCAAGCGCAATCCACAAAAAAGACCACTAACTGGCAAAACAGGCCAGTAGCGAAATTTTCGCAGGAAAAAGCCACTAATAGCCTGCTTCTCGATATTTTGCAGAATGGAGCAGATGCCGTAACTATTGATTTTGAAGAGGTTGACATCAGCAGGATTGATTTAGTGAAGCTATTGGATAAAATCAAATTAAGTGATACCCCTGTTTACTTCCTCACACCTCACAATGAAGCATTGCTGAAGGCTCTCATGAAATACGTATACTACCAACCCAAAGGTGGACTTATCTATGATTCATTAGGCAGTTTCTTCACAGGGAGCGCAAAAATTGACAATACAACTTGGGAAAGTGCAAAAAATCTTATTCATATATGTATGGCCTATCCGGCTTTTACACCGCTTACTATTCGGTCTGATGTGTTTCATAATGCTGGAGCAAATGCTGTACAGGAACTGGCCTTTACCCTGGCTTCTGCTACTACTTATCTGGATAAATTGACCGGACTAGGCCTAAGTATTGACCAGATAGCGACTAAAATAGAATTTTCTCTGGCCATTGGCACCAACTATTTTATGGAGATTGCCAAAATCAGAAGTTTACGCTTTTTATGGAGCAAAATTCTGGAAGCTTACCAATGCCCTGTGAATACCTGCATCATACATTGCCAGACTTCGTACTTCTATGATTCTATGCTTGATGCCCATACTAATATGTTAAGAGCCACCACCGAAGCCATGTCGGCTGTGATTGGTGGTTGTGATGCACTGACCATTCATCCTTACGATGCTATATTCGCCAATACCGATAATGGCATGAGTACGAGAATAGCAAGAAATATATCGGTTTTATTGAGCGACGAAGCCTATTTCGGTAAAAGCATTGATGTATCTGCAGGCGCTTATTATATCGAGCACCTGACTAATGATTTATCCGCCAAAGCCTGGGAGTTGTTTCTGACTGTAGAAGAAAAAGGAGGCATATTACAGGCTTTTGAAGAAGAATATATACAAACCGAGATTGAAAAGGCTTATCAGCAAAAGGTAGAAGCCCTGCAAAACGGCAAAATCATGGTGGGTGTAAATAAATTTATTTCACCGAAAGACTCTCCCAAACAAGCCCACGCACAAACCCTTACCGACAAACTTTTTTTAGCCAATAGAAGAATCTCTGCCTTTTTTGAATGAAAATATTGTTAGCCCCCGATAAGTTCAGAGGTTCGCTCGATGCCCCTCAGGTATGCCAGGCCATGACCGAAGGTATCAGAATGGTATCCACCGACATTGAAACAGTGAGCTTACCCATGGCTGATGGTGGTGAGGGTACGCTGGATTTACTCTTATGGTATTCGGGCGGACAAAAAAAAACTGCCAGGGTGCATGACCCTCTCGGCAGAATGATTGACACAGAATATGGTATTTCAGCCGATGGGAAAACGGCTTTTATTGAAATGGCCACTGCTTCGGGTCTGAGTTTATTAAAACCGGAAGAGCGCAATCCCCTAACCACAAGTACCTATGGCACCGGTGAGCTCATAAAAGTTACGATGGAAGCAGGTGTTGAGCATATTATTATGGGTATTGGTGGCAGTGCAACGACTGATGCAGGCATTGGTATGGCTAAAGCCCTCGGCTGGGTTTTTCTTGATGCTGATAATCAGGAAGTAGAAGCCATTGGCGGTAATTTATCGTTGATACAGAAAATCGTCCCTTCTCCTCTTGCTTCCAAGCTCCCTCAGTTTCAGATAGCCTGCGATGTCACCAATCCTTTATATGGCCCTAATGGTGCAGCATGTATTTATGGTCCACAGAAAGGAGCAGATACCAACGCAGTATCCATACTAGATAAAGGACTACAGGATTTTGCCCGTATCACAGGTCTGCCGGAAGATACATTCGAAAGCCGGGGATTTGGTGCAGCGGGTGGCCTCGGTTTTGGTACCGTGTTTTTTCTGAATGCGACTTTGAAAGAAGGCGTGAAACTATTGATGGATTTCTGCGACTTTGATACTCACCTTCCTGATGTAGATTTGATTATTACAGGCGAAGGCAAAATAGATATACAAACACTCCAGGGCAAGCTGATTAAAGGCATTACTGGCAAAGCCCGGCAAAGCAATCGCACTATTCCTGTAGTGGCTGTTTGCGGCACTTTAGATGCCACTCCTAAACAAATGCATGAGATAGGCATCTTATACGCCACCTCAATACTTACCAAACCCCAGAGTTTAGCCGATGCTTTACAGACCGGAT
>CALRLS020000519.1:0-3984 GCA_943368815.1 Cyanobium sp. NIES-981 | reverse complement strand
AAAATTGTTTCGTTTTTTTTCTGATAAGATTCAGGCTTCGTAGTTTTGGATTAAAATTCTATAAACACCTCAGAAACATTTGTGCAACTACTTTGCAAATATGTATCTTTGAACAAAAATACCCTAAATGCTTAACGTCTCCGATCTCACATTTGCTTATAATAACCAGAAGAAATTCAGTTTCCCGGCATTTTCCTGTGCAGAAGGTGAAGCCCTGTTGATATTAGGAAATTCCGGCACCGGAAAAACCACCTTATTGCATCTGCTGGCATTATTAATCAAGCCTCAAAGCGGTTCTATTCAGATACGCAATCAGGAATTTGCCCGATTAAATCCGAAGGAAGCCGCTAAAATGCGTGCTACTCATCTTGGAATTATCTATCAGAAATCTCATTTTGTCAGTTCGCTTAGTGTATTGGATAATCTGCTTTTGGCCAATTATCTGGCAGATAAAGATATGTCAAGAGAACAGGCAGGCAAACTGGCGAAAAGCCTGGGTTTTTCTGAATTACTGGATAAAAAGACTACCCTATTGAGTGGTGGCGAGCAGCAAAGAGTAAGTATTGCCCGGGCATTAATGAATAATCCGGAAGTAATACTGGCTGATGAACCGACTTCAAACCTCGACGATGAAAATTGTGATAAGGTAATAAGCCTTCTGGAAAACCAGTCAAAAAACATTGGCGCTTCGTTGGTAATCGTTACGCATGACCATCGTCTGAAAGATAAATTCAGCAATAAGATTATTCTAAGCTAATATAAAGCTTTACAGACTGCTCAAATAAAACCCTATACTAATTACCGAAAATAGCTACACCGATGCTACTGAAAATAAGTTGGAAAAATATATTAGACAAAAAACTCAATAGTTTTTTATGTGTCCTGCTCATGACACTGGGCATTGCCATTATATCCTTATTGCTGCTCTTAGGTAAGCAATTGCAGGATAAATTCGCCAAAAATATTAGTGGTATCGATATGGTAGTGGGTGCTAAAGGCAGTCCGCTTCAATTGATTCTATCAAGTGTCTACCAGATTGATAACCCGACCGGAAACGTGTACCTGAGCGATGTACAGGAAATTGCGCAGAACCCGCTGGTAAAAGAAATGATTCCATTATCAATGGGGGATAATTATCAGGGTTACAGGATTGTGGGAACGAACAAGAAATATTTAGAGCATTTCAAGGCACAATTTGCCACAGGCGCAATTTTCAAAAAAGACCTTGATGTAGTTTTAGGTGCGCAGGTAGCCTTGAATACAGGTATGAAAATAGGCGATACGTTTTCAAGTGCCCATGGCCTGGACGCAGAAGGTGAAGTGCACGGCGATAGTAAATATAAAGTAGCAGGTATTTTAGCATTTAATAATTCTGTAATCGACAACCTTATTTTAACAAGCCTGAATAGTGTCTGGAGTATCCATGACCACAAAGAAGAAGCTGAAC
This sequence comes from Cyanobium sp. NIES-981, assembly GCA_943368815.1. Taxonomy (GTDB): domain Bacteria; phylum Bacteroidota; class Bacteroidia; order Cytophagales; family Spirosomataceae; genus Emticicia. The sequence goes on along the minus strand of CALRLS020000519.1, from coordinate 2,537 downwards.
ATACTGAGGAAGAAAGCCCGGCCCACGAAGAACATGAAGCCGAAGAGGCCGAAATGCCAAAGCGGGAAATTACCAGTGCTTTGATAAAATTCCGTTCGCCAATGGGTCTGATGACCATGCCCCGCAATATTAACCAGAACTCAAAATTACAGGCAGCTTTACCCTCAATAGAGGTCAACCGTTTGTTTGAATTACTAGGTATAGGCATTGATGGGCTGCAAATTCTGGCTGCTGTTATTATGCTTATTTCGGGTATCAGTGTTTTTGTATCGTTGTATAATTCGTTGAAAGATCGTAGATACGAAATGGCCTTGATGCTTTCAATGGGTGCAAGCCGAACTCGTTTATTCCTGATGTTGTTATCAGAAGGAGTATTACTGGCTTTGTTCGGTTTTATTGCAGGAGTAGTATTGAGCCGGGTAGGTATTATCCTGATTTCGAATCAACTGAGCAAAAGGTTTCATTTTGATCTGAATCAGTTGAGTTTACAGACGGGTGAAATCTATCTTTTTGCAGGCGCGCTGGCCATCGGAATTTTAGCAGCGGCTTTGCCATCAATCAACATTTACCGATTGAATATTTCGAGAACGCTTGCTGAAGAATAAATTATCTCGTAATTTTATACAATAATTTCAAAACTTCCTTGTTTATGCGGAAGTAACATCTATAAACTAAACGTTCCTTTTCCAGCGAAAAGGTATGAACAATATGAAAAAACTATCAAAATACTTCATCGTCAGCCTCGTTTTTTTAGGCGCCACTTCTTTTAGTTTTATTGAAGAACCGACTAAAATCACCTGGGAAACATTGAGAGACGTAACTTTTAAAAAGAAATGGAGTGCAGAAGAATCAATGTTTATCCTCTACCCTACTTTCGGCCCAAAAGTTGCCGGATTACAAGGTAAAGATGTTGTTCTGACCGGATACATGATTCCTGTAGATGTTGATGCCAATATGTATGTACTTTCTGCCAATCCTTATAGTTCATGTTTCTTTTGCGGACAAGCCGGACCGGAGTCTGTTGTACAGGTGAAATTCAAGAAAACTACCAAGAGATTCAATACTGACGATAGAATAACTGTTAAGGGTACCTTGAAACTCAATGCAGACGATATTAACGAACTGAATTATATTCTGGCTAATGCCGATCTTGATCAATAATTTTTTTGAGTGACGAAAAAAATCTTTTTGCGTCTGAAATAAATTCAGGCGCTTTTTTATTGAATAAATAAGGGTATCTATTCGTTAGAATGTCATTATATTTGTTAAAGTATACTTTCCCAACTATATAAAATTCAGTATTATGAAAAAATTGTTCTTCCTGGTTATTCCTGTTCTTATTCTTTCTTCAATCAATACGGCTCAGGCACAATATGATTATAACTGGGCGGTGGGTTTCCGTATCGGTGAACCTCTGGGACTTAATGTAAGAAAGTACTTTCAGAACGGCGACAGGGCTTTTGATGTAAACATTGGCACTTACGGCCTATTGTATAACAACGACCGCAGATATAATAATGGTGAATACAAAACTGCAGGGCTGATGTTACAAGGTATATATCTGTTTCACAATTCACTTTTCGGTAAAGATTGGGGACACGTTTATTATGGTTTTGGTGGACAGATCAATTCAAGAAAGCATTTTCCGGATGCATGGAAAAATGAGAGCATAAAATCTGTGAGCAAAATATCGCTGGGTCCTGCCGGAACCGCAGGTCTTGAATTCAAGTTGCCTAATAATCTGGGTTTCTTTCTTGATGGCGGCGTTTACTTAGAAGCTCTCCCCTCTCCTTTCTTTCTGAATGCACAGGTAAGTGGAGGTATAAGGGTTAATCTCGTAAAATAGTGTGGATTGGTATAAAAATTCATGTATTTTTCATTTCTTTACATTTCAAACACAAACGTTTTACTAATCCTTAAAACTGATTACGGATACTCAGCATCTGTAAAATAATATGATTGCTTATCTCGATGGTAAACTGGCCTACAAAGACCCCACCTATGTAATAATTGATGTCTCGGGAGTAGGCTATCAGGTCAAAATTTCACTCCAGACGTATGCCGCACTTCATAACACAGGTGAGAGATGTAAATTACATACCTTACAAATAATAAGAGAAGACTCTCATACCCTTTTTGGTTTCTTTGAAAGCGCTGAAAAAGAGCTGTTTGAAGACTTAATCAGTGTGTCAGGCATTGGCCCAAGTATCGCCATCATTATGCTTTCGTCTTTATCATCAGGTGAGATTAAGCATGCCCTTATGTCTGAAGACGTAAAAACCATCCAGAGCATCAAGGGTATCGGGCTTAAAACTGCGCAAAGAGCCATCATAGAATTAAAAGATAAATTGAAAAAAGAATCAATGCTGGGTGGAGTTACCCCGAATATTTTCGCACCAACCAACTCTATTCTGAGAAACGAAGCGCTTACGGCTTTGGTTACACTTGGCATTCAGAGAGCAGCCGCAGAGAAAAGCATTGATACTATATTGAAACGTGAAGGTAATGAAATCACATTAGAACAGCTGATTAAGCTT
>CALRLS020000518.1:0-3985 GCA_943368815.1 Cyanobium sp. NIES-981 | reverse complement strand
CTTAAAGATGAAGAACATAGTCCAGGTAAATACTTTGGATTTACAATTGTTTTTGCACCATATGTATTTCCAATGACTGCCCGGGTAATGGGAGACTACCCAAGCTTCTTTTTTGGGTTTTTATTCTATTTTTTATTTAGCCATCTGGAGAAACTGAATCATAAATGGTACTGGTATTTGATAACCGGATTTGTTGGTTCTGTTGCGATTGCAGGAAAGCAGACCTTTATTTTTTTACTGTGTTTTCCTCTGCTTTCATTTATAAGTGACAAGGATAATTTCTGGAAGAAAATACTACTTCTGCTAAGTGCTTGTGCTTTACCCGGTTATTTCTATTGGATTTGGGGAGGGCTTTTACCTAAAAGTTCTGGCTTTAAGTATAATTACGAAACGATAGGGTATATTGCTTGTGGTTATGCCTTTATTACTTTATCAATAATTGCCATTATATTCTGCAGTGCCTCTCTGAAATCTTATTTTCTTTCTCATTTAAAGAAAATACTATTGGCCACTATATTTGCACATCTTCTGTTTGGAGTTATCATACCATTTCCTTTTTTAAAGTCTTACGTAAGTCAACCTAATCTACACTCTGCTTTTATAGTTCTCAATTATTTCTGGAGCGCTGCTAATATTTTATTATTTCTTACAGGGCTTGGTTTTTTTTATAGTATGAGTAAAAATACAGGTATAAGACATGCTCCTCTTATTGTCTTTATATCTTTATGGTTTTTGGTCTTTTTAAAAGTGCCGGTGTTTCAGGGTAGGTATATAGCTCTAATAATTCCCTTCATGCTTTTGGGATTTATTAAAGAAAAAAAAATAAATATTACGCTATATTCTGCTGGATTGGGCTACTTTTTTAATTTAATCACTATATTAATTTTATACTATCCTATTTTAATCCGCAATTTTGTTCAATTGATTATGAATAGCTTTGGCATAGAAAAAGCATAATATAATCCATATGATTACAGTTTTCTTTACTAAACGAATCAACTATACTAAATAGATTACGAAATGGAAACTTAAATCCATACTTAGCAATTTTATTTATAAACCTAAGATTTAAACCTGATTCTGTACCACAGATAAGAAGCAACTTTGGATACTAAATTGAGGTACACAAATTTATCCGGAAACACAAAAAGCCTTTTCTTCTCCATTTTATTAGGAATAGAATAATAAACCAATAATTGAGAGAGATAGTCTGCCCAACTTAGATGTCTTCCTGCAGACGGCGGTAAATGCGTCTATGGTTAAATTTAGTCTTAAATACATCATAGTCCTAAATAGACTCCCAGCCTTTTAAAATCTTTTGCAGAGTCTTTTTTCAACTTTTATGTCTAATTGAGATTCAAAAAAAACTTTCGGCTATGACATTTTTCATATCAAAAAATTTCTTCGTCTTCGTTTCCGCAGCCCTCATTGGAGCTCTATTATGATAATAATCCGGATATTGGTTTCTAAAAGCTATCAAATCAGCAAAATCTTTGAGTCTTAGCCAAGGTCCTCTGCCTCCGTGATGATTTAACAGCATTTTGAAAATTGTTCCTGCATTGGGTATCAATAATTGTCTTTTTTGAAATGTTTCAATGCCTGAAAAAATAAGAGCCCCCCTTTGGTGGCTGTATAAAAAAGCAGCTACGTTTTTTATTCATAACTGCTTTAATCTGTGTAGCAGGAACAGTGCTCGAACCTGTGACCTTTGGGTTATTTACCCAAACAATACTGTATTCTATTGGTTTATTTTGTATTATAAACACCTTATTGTAAGTATTTATAAAAAAGTAAAGACCGATGAAATTCAACAAAAGAAGTTGTTTAGGATTTTAATTACTGTTTAAAAATAGGGTGTTTTGAGCGAGCCAAAACAACACATTTTTAAACGAAAGGAATAATCCTAAACAACTTCTAAGATAAATATGATACGTTCACGAAAAAACTAAAGATTTTATCAACTACATTTTATTGTTTCATTCGACTCAAATCCGAAAAACTATAAAGAAAAATCAGTGTTCATTTAGGCGCAAATTGTTTAGGTAGGTACCTTAAATCAATTAGTGACCTAAAGTAAAGAAAATCTAAATTATTCCAGATAGTTAGTATTTCTACCAGATATTCTTTCCTCACTATGAAGACAAATATTCAAGAATTGCTTTTCTCATGCCAATATTTTGCTCCCTACTCCGCTTTTTCATCCCTAAGTTTGAATATAAAAATGCTGATAAAAGGGCTTTTACCTTTTATTCAGCAGACCCTATTTAGTAGATTTTTTACTTGATAGGAATTCGGTATCTGATTATCTTTTGGTTAGAACTCTAATCTCAATCTGTATTAACTCCATGGAACTGTACACACTTCATTAGTGCATTCAATATTCATTGCCTACATGATAAGTACCTATAGATAAATAAAGCTGATAAATCTTGTGAAATTCTTATTGATCCTATTACTTGCATCAAACATTACCCAACCGATGCCCTTGTTATGAGATTCGCTCTTACGCTTCGTCCGTTGTCTGATAAGCAGCCACTTATTTTTAATTATCAGTATCCATTTATGTCTTGGATTTACGGACGTTTACACGAGACCGATCAGGCATACGCACAGTTTCTTCATCAATCCGGTTATCAAACTAACTATTCGCTCAAAAATTTTAAACATTTTACTTTCTCAAATTTCGAAATTTCTCGATTATCCAAACCCATCAAAGCCGGTGATAGTTGTATGTGGCTCAGTAATGAACCTATCAGGGTGCTTGTTTCTTTTTTTATTGATAAAGCCGCTGAAGATTTTATAATAGGCCTGTTTCGTAATCAGACCCTCAGTATTTATGATACTATGTATCAGGCAAGTTTCAATATTGAGCGTATCGAATCTTTGCCAAACCAGGTCTTTACCGATAAAGCCGTTGTTTTGCAGACTATTTCTCCTATGGTTGTTGCCCGAAAAAAAACCGATGGAAATGATGAATACCTGAGCCCGGAAGATACCGATTTTGCTGCCTACTTTGCCTTTAACCTCATAGAGAAATACAACAGCCTGCATAAAGAGGCTATCAAGGTGGACATCGGGACGGCAGCTCAATTAATTAAATTTAAGTTGCTTAACAAAGAAAAAATGAAAAGCAGACTGGTGTACATCAAACAAGATAAAATCAGCGAAACAAAAGTTAGGGCTTATAATAACTTTTGTTTTGAGCTTACTGCTCCGTCTGAGGTGCTAGAAGTAGGCTTTTGGGGCGGATTTGGCAAGCACTCGGCTAATGGATTTGGCTGCTGTGAGCTTGTTGAAAAGTAAAAAATATTTCTGTGATTAATCAAAAAACAAGCTGATGAACGTATTCCATGATAACAGCCCTAAATATAGATTGCTGGGGGTATTGAAAAATTTACTGGAGCAACCCTATTACTATACCCTCAAGGCGCTAGCGGCCAAGTATGGGGTAAGTTCTGATGCTATTAAAAACGACTTTAAGGAACTCCGTGACTCTTATTTCATAGTAGAACATGATAAGCAATACAGATATGCCATAGTACCAAATAAGTCGGTAGAATATCTTGAAGATGTTTTGTTTTTTACTGATACTGAAAAAGACTTTTTGTTAGAAGCTCTGACTAAGGCCAATGCCTCTGATAAACGCATGGAGAAAATCAGGGCGAAACTTGAAACCATCTACGACGTTTCGAAATTGGGCAGTAGCTTATTTTCAAAGACTTTTCTCAACAAGGCCAATCTGCTCGAACAAGCCAAAAAACAAAAGCGGGTGGTGCAACTCATCAATTATCGCTCAACCATGAGCAGCAAGGTAAGCAACCGACTTGTAGAGCCTTTTAATATAAGTGCAAAAGAAGATATTCTCCATGCTTTTGATTTAGATAAACAGCTAATAAGGCATTTCCGGATTTCGAGAATTGAGAAGGTAAAAGTACAGGAAGCCACATGGCAGTACGAAGGAAAGCATTACGTAGCGGCCACTGAC
>CALRLS020000517.1:0-4008 GCA_943368815.1 Cyanobium sp. NIES-981 | reverse complement strand
AGCCTTTATCATAAACAAATACTTACCTTTATTATTAGGCAAATACAGATTAGTATATGTAGGCATACTTTCGACAGTATAATTTTTTGGAATAGTATATTTCGCACTCACTGTTTCCTGAATGCCATAGCCAAAATCAACCGGATATTTCCGTTCCGCCTGCATAAACGGGTTCTGTCTTTGGGTTTTCCAAAGCAAGGGTAGTATAAAGATTCTGTCACCTGCCACAGTATACGCTTCATTTATTATTGTCTGGCATTCAAGACGGGTTTCTTTATTTTCAGTTTCTTTTAAAGAAAATTCAGGCTTTTCAAAATTAGGATTCTGGTTTTTCAGATTTTCAAGATATTTATCCTGCCCAATATCATTGACTTCCGTCTTTTTTTCGGCATTGGCATAGCCATAATAAGATTCCGTAAACTGACCTTTGAGTTGTTGATTATCTTCAATGGTAAATGTTAACTGTGTAGTCTGTTGTCTTTTTTCAGTAGGCGCTAAAGAAACCCACTTTGGGTTCTTCGAGATAAGCCAGCCACGCTCGTTCAGGCATCTTTTAGGAAGCATATTCATCTTCACAAATTTATCTGTAGCATCCAGCAGAAAATCCTTTCCGCCAACTAACATATGTGCCACACTATAATTAAACCTATCTACAAGCGCTATGTCAGTCAGCACTTTCCCATGCGAGCGGGTACTCAATACCACCGGGTTAGCATCAAAGCCTAATTCCTGTAATACACCCACAAGTATCAGGTTTATTTCTGAAGAATTACCTGTCTTATTTTCGTAAATCTGGTCCAATTTTACTGTTACGTCCAATCTGCTTTCCTCATTCCATTTCATCGTATTTCTTACGTGTTCATAAGCATTGCTTATGAGTGTAAGTGTATCTTTTGAAGCAGATTTTGCCATTACCTCCGTAGCAATTTTCTTAGCGGCCTTTCCGAATTTCTTTAATGGGCTACCATAATTACTATCCTCCAGCAGTGTTTTAGTCAAATCTTTATAAGTGATAGAGTAAATATGCTCCCCTGAAGTCGGGAAAACCGTTCTGGCTAATTCAAAATCTATCGAACTTCGATAGTCTTCTACAGAAGTCATATAGTCGTCAGCTTTTATCGCAGGCAAATCTTTCATGGCAAAGTGATAAGACAAATAAGGGTCCATCACCGTTTGACCCAGGTCGTTTCCTCTCGAAAAAAACGTTGCCTTACCCTGTTTAACATCCTTTATTGCAAACGGGTGGTAGCCGAAATAAGTAATTTTATAATCGAAATAACCTGGAATAATCATTCTGATACCACTCCAAACCACGGGAATATCTTTCTGAAACGACCAGGTACGCAGGAAATACCACATCGGAGAGTTAATAGTATAGCTTAGGTCTATTACTGAGCCCTCTTTTACCTGAGGAAATGCTATTTTCATTTCCCTTATACTATTAGACGATTTTTCTTCAAAAATTGATTTCTTAGTCAGCTCTGTCGTGTTTACTGTTCCGTTTTCAAGATTAAAGGTTACCCCCTTAATATCTTTTACAACTTCCTGTCTTTCACGTGTTGACTCCCAACGAAAAGGAATGTTAATAGTGCCACGTTCCAGTCCGGATTTCTTTAGAATTTTTATTCTTTTATGAAAATTATAGACCACCACCGGTACGTTGTCATCAAATGTATAGTAATAGTCGGCATAATCATATAAAATAACAGCCTCAGCAGATGAGTCTTTTGCATAAGATTTCATCTCTAAATCTGGCAAATTAAATACTCCGAATTTAATTTTAGGCTCTGTAAGCTGCGCATAAAGCAGGTGAGAACAACAGATAAACCCTAGCAGCAATGCTGTTTTTTTCATAAATTTTTAGTGTAGTTAAAAAAGTTTCTATAGTCACTCATCAAAACAAGATTTTATTAATGCCTTATCAGCTTAGTTTTTCTTCAGCACAATTTGTTCATTTTGTTTGGCAATCATTCTGGTAAACAATTCTCTTAAATCGACATAATCATCTGCTGAGAAGATAGGTCTGGCCAACACTAGCTGACTCATTATTTCTATTACTCCGTTATTCGCTTTAATTATAAATTGATACTTCCCCTTATTTTCAGGTAACGTTAAGGTGATTGTTGAGGGCATACTTTCTACCGAATAATCTTTCGGAATAGTATATTTGCAAATTATCATTTCCTGAATATTGTATCCCATATCGACCGGATATTGTCTTTCAGCTTTTGTGAAGGGGTTGGTATGTTGTGTTTTCCAGAGCAAAGGCTGAATAAAAATTCTGTTTCCGGCTATCGTATAGGCTTCATTTACTTTAGTTTCGCATTCCAGATGAACTTCTTTCGCTTCGCTTTCCTTGTATACAAAAACAGGATTCTCGAATGTTGTGTATTGATTTTTTAGTTTTTCTATATATTTGTCTTCACCTATCCGGGACACCTCTTCCTTCTTTTCAGTACTGGCATAACCAAAATACGATTCGGAAAACTGGCCTTTCAGTTGTTGGTCTTCCTCTATCGTGAAAGTCAACAAAGTAGTCGTTTGCTTTTTTATTGCAGGTATTAATGACACCCACCTTGGTTTTTTCGAAACAAGCCAGCCCCGTTCATTCAGGCATCTTTTGGGCAGCATATTCATTTTCACGAATTTATCTGTCGCATCAAGAAGAAAATCTTTTCCGTTTACTACTACATGCGCAACACTATAATTAAACCTATCCAGAAGCGCTATATCCTGTATCACTTTACCATTAGCACGTGTACTTAAAACTACAGGATTGGCATCAAAGCCCAGTTCCTGTAATACTGCTACCAGAATCAGATTGATTTCAGATGAATTACCTGATTTTTTTTCATAAACATCTTCGAGTTTTTCTTTAGCCATTAATCTGCTCTCTTCATTCCAGGCAATCGTGTTTCTGACATGTTCATAGGCACTACTTATAAGTCCTAGTGTATCTTTATTGGTTGTCTGCGCCAGAATATCTGCACTTATTTTTCTGGCTGTTTTGCCAAACCTTTTCAATGCAATGCCGAAGTCCGGATATTCTATCAGTGTTTTCGTTAGGTCTTTATATGTAATTGAATAGGTGCGCTCGCCTGAAGTGGGAAAAATTGTTTTAGCCAGCTCGAAATGTATGGCACTTCTATAATCTTCTACTGTAGTCATGAAATCGTCCTCTTTTATAGCAGGTAAATCATTCATGGCAAAATGATAGGATAAATATGGGTCATTTATTGTATTCCCACGGTCATCTGCTCTGGGCCAAAAGACGGCGCTTCCTTGCTTTACCTCATTTATTGCAAAGGGATAAAAACCGAAATAGGTAAGTTTAAAATCAAAATAACCAGGAATAACCGCCTTGAAACTACTCCAAACCACAGGAATTGATTTCTGGAACCTCCATGTCCGTAAGTAATACCATAAAGGTGACTCAATTCTATACATAATCTCAATAACAGAGCCTTCTCTGGCTTGCGGGAAGGCAATCTTCATATCTCTATAATTGCCTGAAGATTTTTCTTCAAAAATAGATGACTTGGGGAGTTCGGTAATTTTTACAGTTCCATTTTCGATATTGTAGGTTTGTCCTTTAATATCCTTTACTATTTCCTGTTTCTCAGGATTTGAGTCCCAATGAAAGGGGATATTAGTAGTTGCCCATCTCAGACCAGACTTCTTAAGAATTTTTATCCTTTGATGAAAAATATATATAACATGAGGAATGCTTGAGTTAAAATCATACTCATAACTTCCATAATCATATAACACCACTGCGTCAACCGAGGAATCTTTTTCATACGATTTCATTTGAATATCAGCCAGACTGTATTCACCGAATTTAACCTTGGGTTCTGAAATAATCTGAGAGAAAAGTAAATGAGAACAGGTAGTCAGCAACAGCAAAACAGCAACTTTTTTCATTATTAGTAATGTAACGTTTAAATAGTCATTCGCATTAACAAATATCCGCTAAATATTCTGGCAGTTCAAAAAATCCTGCTGTAT
>CALRLS020000516.1:0-4009 GCA_943368815.1 Cyanobium sp. NIES-981 | reverse complement strand
TGAGTTTTCGGGTAAAACTATCAGAATAATCTTCCATTTTGATTCAAATAACACTGGTACCAATCTTGCAGGATGGGCTATTGACGATGTAACTATTTTCAAGACTTACTGCCCGACAACTCAAACAATGTCCGCAAATTATTCAGGTGTTTATAGTAGGTTTGTAGCGAGTACTACGGTGACAGCAACTAATCAGATAACAACAAATATTGTTCTGGAGAGCCCTGCTAATATTACCTATCAGGGAGGAAATGCAATTATCCTATTACCAAACTTTAAGGCAGATGCCAGTGGTGGGACAGTCTTTATGGCAGAGATAGGCGGTTGTAATTGATAATGACTTTATACAAGAAATGCGAGGTGTGTATACCTCGCATTTCTTATATATATAGCAATATTATCTTTTAGCTAATCATATCAAAGCCACAATAAGGCACTAATACTTTCGGGATTCTGATACCTTCCGGTGTCTGGTTATTTTCAAGAATGGCCGCTAAAATACGAGGTAATGCTAAAGCAGAGCCATTGAGTGTATGCAATAGTTGGGTTTTGCCATCTACTTTATAACGCAGTTTCAGGCGGTTAGCCTGATAGGCTTCAAAGTTAGATACTGAGCTAACCTCTAACCATCTCTTTTGCGCAGCTGAGTACACCTCAAAATCAAAGGTAAGGGCAGATGTAAAACTCATATCCCCTCCACACAAGCGAAGAATACGATAGGGTAATTCGAGTTTAGCTAATAAACCCTTTACATGCTCAATCATTTCTTCTAATGCCTGATATGATTCTTCAGGTTTATGTATCCGTACAATCTCTACTTTATCGAACTGATGCAGGCGATTTAACCCTCTTACATGAGCACCCCAACTTCCTGCTTCACGTCGGAAACACGGGGTATAACCTACGTTCTTCACAGGTAATTCATTATCTGCCAGAATTACATCACGGTAGATGTTTGTAATAGGTACCTCCGCCGTTGGAATCAGGTATAAATCATCGGCAGTGGCATGATACATTTGCCCTTCTTTATCAGGCAATTGTCCGGTACCAAAACCAGAATCTTTATTAATCAGAATCGGCGGCTGTATTTCTCCGTATCCGGCAGCTAAAGCTTCATCCAGAAAGAAGTTAATCATAGCCCGCTGAATCCTTGCACCCTTGCCCTTATAAACCGGGAAACCTGCACCTGTAATCTTGTTGCCTAAATCAAAATCGATAATATTATATTGCTTGATTAGCTCCCAATGAGGTTGCGCATTCTCATGCAGGGCAGGAATGGTACCTGTTTCAAATATATTTAGGTTTTCCTCTGGTGTTCGGCCTTCCGGAACACTGGCATGAGGAAGATTAGGCAATGTTACCAAAACCTCAAATAGGTCTGCTTCCAGGACTTTCAGGGTTTCTTCCAATACCTTTGACTGAGCTTTCAGCTCTGCTGTCTGGGCTTTGGCTGTTTCGGCTTCTGCTTTTTTGCCATCCTTCATCAAGCCGCCAATCTCTTTTGCTAAAGCATTTGATTTCGCCAGCGTATTGTCTAATTCTGTCTGGGTTTCCCTACGTTTCTGGTCTATCCCGAGGAGTGTTTCAACAGTCTCTTCCGCATTCTTGAAATACTTGCGTTTCAAGCCGTTAACTGTCGTCTCTTTGTTCTCTTTTATATAATTCAGTTGTAACATATTATTCTTGTATAATCAGGAGGTTTAATGATTAGACCTCTTGTATTGTTATTCAAAAGTAAATAAACCTTCATTCAATGCTTCCAGGGCAGCATTTTTATCTTTGGTGTCAACCAACAAAGAAATATTGTGTTCGGATGCACCGTAGGCTATCATTCTGATCGGGATATTCTTCATGGCTTCCATTACTCTCAGGGCAATGCCTGCTTTATCGGCCTTGAAATCTCCTACAATACAGATAATAGTCTGGTTACGGTCATGTTCTTCCAATTCACCTATCTGGCTCAAAGCCGCTGTTATTTTATCCAGATGCTCGGCATTATCAATGGTTACAGCTACCGATACTTCAGAAGTTGTAATCATATCAACCGGCGTTTTATATTTCTCGAAAATCTGAAACACCTTGGTCAGGAATCCATAAGCATTCAGCATACGGGTAGAGTGAATATAAATAGCCGTGATACCATCTTTGGCAGCAATCGCTTTGATTTCAGACTCAGTGGTTTTATGAGCGATAAGCGTTCCGTACGCATTAGGCTCCATTGTATTTTTCAAACGAACAGGCACACCTCTCATTTTAGCAGGGGTAATAGTACTTGGATGTAAGATTTTAGCTCCGAAATAGGCCAATTCAGCCGCTTCTTCAAAAGTTAGCTCACGTACAGGAAACGTTCTTTTCACAATACGAGGATCATTATTGTGCATACCGTCGATATCTGTCCATATCTGTATTTCTTCTGCACGGATAGCGCCACCAATCAAAGAAGCTGTATAATCAGAACCACCACGCTTCAGGTTATCTATTTCTCCACGGGGGTTTCTGCAAATAAATCCCTGGGTTATAAATAATTCTTTATCTGGCAATTGTGAAAGCATAGCTGTGAGGTTTTCCTCAGTAAAGCTCAAAACAGGCTCATTGTCGGCATCAATCAACATAAAATCCAGAGCAGGCAACAATGCCGAACTCACACCTTCTTCCTGCAGGTAAGCCTCAAACATCTGCGCAGATAGCAATTCACCTTCGGCTACTATTTCTTTATCCTGTTTAAGTGTAAAAGGTTTAATGCTTACCAAAGAGCGAATAAAACTAAACTCCTTATCTATAATGGCCTTTCCTGCATTATATCCTGTTTCGGTTTTATACAAATCTTTAATAAACGCCTCATAATGCGCAAACAAAGCATCTATTTTCTCAGTAGCTTCAGCATCATTATTAGCTTTCAGAGATTCACCAATAGAGATAAGAGCGTTTGTTGTACCGGAGAGCGCCGATAATACAACAATCTTACGTTGACCATCCTCTGTAATTAGATTACGGATAGAGTGCATACGCTCCGGTTTCCCTACGGAAGTACCGCCAAATTTCCAAACTTGCATTTTTGTGGTTCTGGTTTTGTTTTAAATATAAATCTTTTCAATTACCTGTTATTTCTCTCCATCTGCCCGATTCCGCCATTTCCTTTATACACTGATTTCTTTCTATCAGGAAGTTCCTAAGGTAGTTTTCCAGCACCAGTCTGTTTACTATTTTGCCTAAGATTCCAAGAGGTGACTCAAACATAAAGATGTCTTTCATCAAAACCCCTTCGTTGGTTTGTATGAAATGGTGTTCGTGTCGCAACGATTTAAACGACCCTTTCTGCATTTCATCTACAAAATATTCAGGTCTGTGAGCTTCTGTGATTTTACTTGTTAGTTCTAACCAGATTCCGAAATGTTTTGCTCTCCACGTAACAGTCTCGCCCAATTTTATCATTCCTTCTCTTATGCCATCTATAATATGCTCTTTGGTTCTTGCTGTTGAAATCTGGTGTAAATCTACACTTAGCGATAAATCATAACAGAGTTCAGCAGGTGCTTGTATGGTTGTTTCAAGAGTTATTGTTGGCATTTATAAGGTTCTGTCAATCTTTTGACTTTAAATACTTTTGCACTTCTGATTTAATCTCTTTTTTCACTTCGTCCCAATTAATAGGAATTATCATATTTAAATCAATGTCGTTATCAGCATCTTCAAAATAGACTAAGCTTTGAAGTAACATGAATATTTCAGCATTGTATTTTTGTTGATACCATTCTATAATCTGCTTCATAGAATAGTGTTTTAACATAAAATATAAATCTATAAAATCGCGTTTTCTTCCCCTATTGGTAATTGCTGCCATTTTCATGCTTGCAATATCGGCCAGTACAATCATTCTTATTCCGTCTATTTCAATAAGGTCATTTGCGGGTTTATAAGGATACTTCAAAATATCAACTTTTATATCTTTAATCTGACCCTGTAAAAAATATCCTCTGTTAAGGCTTTCCTTAAAATTATACTTCTCTTT
>CALRLS020000515.1:0-4028 GCA_943368815.1 Cyanobium sp. NIES-981 | reverse complement strand
ACCAGCCTTTACCGCACCGTAAAAGGCTATAATGCATGGTGGGAAGTACCGATAGCTGAAGTATCGGAATCTGCATCTGTTCAAAAAGCCTTTGATACTTACAAGGAAAATAAAAAGACACAGAAAATTTATTTATAATATATTCAACCAAGCCGGACATATAACGTACTAACGTATTATTAAAATGAGCACTCATAATATAAGATTAGGTGTAGCCCCGATTAACTGGACTAATGACGATTTACCTGAATTAGGCGCAGAAAATACTTTTGAACAATGCATCAGCGAAATGGCGCTGGCAGGTTTCGAGGGTTGTGAAGTAGGCAATAAATATCCACGTGATACTGAAGTTTTAAAGAAAGCACTAAATCTGCGGAATTTGCAGATTGCTAATCAGTGGTTCAGTTATGAACTCACTACTAAATCTTTAAAGGAAAATATTGTTGAGTTTAATAAATTACTCGACTTTCTTGGAGCTATGGGCTGTACGATTGTAGGTGGCGGAGAAACAGGTAATAGCTGTCAGGGAAAAGACGTTCCGGTTTTTGAAGGCAAAGGTATCTTACATTCAGCCGCCGACTGGAAGAAGTATGGTGAAAACATGAACGAATTAGGCAAGATAGCTTCTGACAGAGGTTTTAAATTGTCGTTCCATCACCACATGGGCACCATTATTCAGACCATTGCAGAAACAGACAAGTTTTTAGAAAACACTAATCCTGATTATGTGTTTTTGAATTATGATTGCGGGCATTTCTATTTTGCAGGTGAAGACCCGATTACTGCGCTGAAAAAATACATCAGCCGTGTAGGTCACGTTCACCTGAAAGATATTCGTCCGAAAGTGTTGCAACAAGTGCATGATGAAAAATGGAGTTTCCTGACTGCTGTTAAAAAAGGAGTCTTCACCGTTCCGGGTGATATTGAGGGTTGTATTAACTTTCCGGCTTTATTCTCTATCTTGCAGGAGAATAACTATAAAGGCTGGGCAATAGTAGAGGCAGAACAAGACCCTGCAAAGGCCAATCCTTTAGAATATGCTTTAATAGCAAGAAATTATATAAAAAAGAACCTCGGTACATGAGTGGACAATCTCAAATTACCATTAAAGACATTGCCAGAAAATTCAAGTGTTCGCCCTCGACAGTGTCGAGGGCATTGAATGACCACGATGCCATCAATATTGATACCCGTAAAACCATTCAGGAATACGCCAAGAAAATGAATTATCAGCGGAATCAGGTTTCGTTGAGCTTGTTGAATAAGAAAACATATTCCCTGGGTGTCGTTGTCCCTTCTCTGAAATATAGTAATCTCGAAGCATCAGTTATCGAAGGATTACAATCCGTTCTACAGCCTTTAGGCTATACCATCAGCATCTTTATTTCACAGGAAAGCCACGAAATCGAGGCGCAGAACGTTGAGCAACTATTGGCCAGCCGAGTTGATGCTATTTTTCTTTCAGTAAGTCAGGAAACTTATAATCTGGGTTTTTACGGGCATTTTGACAGGATTATCAATGCAAACAAAAGTCTTATATTTATAGACCGCGACTATGAAGGCTTCAAGTCAAGCCGTGTGGTAGTGGATGATTATAAGGGAGCATATATAGGGGTAGAACATCTGATAAAAATGGGGTGTAAGAGAATCGCCCATCTGAAAGGCCCGAGTGGTACTTCGGTATCTGAAAAACGTCTGGAGGGCTATATCGATGCACTTAAAAATTATAATATGCCTATTGATGAAAACATGATTCAGACCGCAGGCTTCCTGTCGGACAGGGCTATTTTTCCTACTAAGGCATTATTAGATAATCCAAACCGACCTGATGGTATTTTTGCCGTAAATGACCGTGTAGCAATTGGTGCAATTTCCGTAATCCGCTCTGAAGGTTTAAGTGTACCCGGAGATATAGCCGTTGTCGGCTTTGATAATGATCCTTCTTCTGCTTATATTTTACCTTCGCTTACCACGATTTCGCAGCCGAGTTTTGAAATAGGAAGAGAAGCTGCCCAGCTTTTTCTGAACACACAAAATGTAGACAAAGAGGGAGAAGCAAAATATGAAAAAATTATACTTCCCCCTGAATTATTGATTCGTGAATCTTCACTGAAGATTCTATAATATTCTTCTTTTTAAGACAAAGTCTCTTTAAACAATCTTAAAGTACGTTCCCATGCCTGTTTAGCTGCTTCCGGGCTATATCTTGTAGGGGCAGTATCATTATTAAAAGCGTGGTTTGCTCCTTCATAGACGTATAATTCATACTTGGTTCCGGCTGCTTTCAGGGCTGCCTCATAGGCCGGGATTCCTGCATTTACTCTTTCATCTAAGCCGCCATAATGTAATTGAAGCGCCGCTTTTATTTTAGGCACATCAGCAGCATCAGCCTGACGACCATAATAAGCCACAGCAGCATTCAATTGCGGAGAATTTACTGCCAGTTGGTTGGCTAATGCCCCACCCCAGCAAAAACCTACACAGCCTGTTTTACCGTTGCTCTCAGGGCGTGACTTCACATAATCAAGTCCTTTTACAAAATTACTTATATTCTTTTGTGCATCTAACTTAGCAAATAAGCCTCTTGCTTCGTCTTCATTGGCAGGCGTACCACCGAACGGAGACAAGGCATCTACTGCCAAAGCCAGATAACCTGCCTTGGCCACACGCCGGGCTACATCTTTTATATGTGGGTTTAAACCTCTGTTTTCATGAATGACAATTACCGAACCTAATTTCCCGCTTGCATTTTTAGGCTTGGCTAAATAGCCCCGCATGGTAGTATCATCTGCAGGATATGTTATACTTTCTATTATTAAATCGTCATCTTCTTCACTTATAGTGCCTGCATAAGCATAGTTAACTTCCAACAGGGGTAATACCGCCAAAGCTGCCGCAGTACTTCCGGTAAGTCTTGCCAGGCGTTTCATAAATTCTTCACGGCTCAATGGCTTGTGAGTGTACTCGTCAAACAAATTAATAATTTCTTGATTCATAAACGTATGCTTTAAATTTTGAACTTATTATACTTGTACCCAGAGAAAGTGGTAGAGGCCATTTTTATTTCAGCGGCCTTCTTAAAGAAGTTTCATTTTTTAGTGGTAGCTTTACAAAATTACAAAAAAGAAGCTTGTCGCAAAGCAACAAGCCTTTTTATTAACCTAATTTTATATTTAAAATCTTTATCGTCTCTGTTATTTCAAGAGAAAGATATGATATAGCTACTTTTAGAATTCTATAAAACTCTGGATAAAAATTTCAGAGTCTTTTTTTTATATAGACGAATCTAAGTACGTTTGGGTTTAATCAAAACTTCACTTTAATCACTATTTAATCTCCTCTTCCACCCAAACTTTATTCAAAACAACTAACAAAAAGTGTATGTTCAAACATGTATTATACCATCTGGCATATTTTCTCGACAAGTAAGCCTAATTATTATAAAACAGTCGAGTTTTTTCGACAATAAGTCGGTAAAACGTCACAAACAGTATAAAACAGTGCCTTAGATTAGTTATACAATTTGTTTATTGAACAATATCCGCTTACTTCGTTACATATATTCTTTAAACATGACTATACAGTCTTTTGTTCAGCGGCATCGGATATTGGTCGTTCACATGGCCTTCTGGTGTGCTTATTTTTCGTTTTTCTTTTACCAGATCAGCTTTCAGAATGGCGACCAAAGCAGCTATGTCCGGCTTTTGGCAGATGCCTTTGCTCATGTGTCGGTCATTGCTGCCGCCAGCTATATGAATTATTATTATTTTCTGCCTCGTTTTCTTAAACATAAAAATATCTGGCGTTATCTGCTGGAGTTTATTATCCCCTTTATTTTTCTCCATGTCTTTCTTATTTATGTTAAAAGGCAGATATATGTCGATAGCGGAGATATACGCCGCATTGAGGTAGTGTATAGTACTAAATTCTTTATTAAAAGCTTTATCAGTGCTATTTTCATAGTCATTTTTGTAGGGATGCTAAAATTCATTGAAGACTGGTTTGAACTGGAAGCGAGGAAAAAAGAA
>CALRLS020000514.1:0-4034 GCA_943368815.1 Cyanobium sp. NIES-981 | reverse complement strand
GACTCTCTAATTCTACCCTGATAGGGAAACGCCCCTGTAATTCAGGAATCAGGTCAGATGGTTTCGCTACGTGAAAAGCACCTGCGGCTATAAATAAGATATGGTCTGTTTTAACAGAACCATGCTTGGTATTTACGGTACTACCCTCTACAATAGGTAATAGATCCCTTTGAACTCCTTCTCGGCTTACATCAGGCCCGCCTGATTTACCGCTTGCTGTGGCTATTTTATCTATTTCGTCAATGAATATAATACCCAGATTCTCAGCTTTCCAGATAGCCTCCTCTTTTACCTCGTCCATGTCTATCAGTTTGGCTGCTTCTTCTTCCAATAAGATCTTCCTGGCTTCCGATATGCTTAGCTTACGTTTTTTACCTTTTTTAGGCATCATCCCCCCTATCATTTCCTGAATATTCATCATTGACATATCATCAATCGGGCCACCCATTACACCAATTGATGGCATACCATTGCTTTGTATATCAATTTCTACTTTTCTATGATCCAGCTCTCCCTTTTTTAATTTTTCCCTGAATGCCTCTCGGGTTTTTTCGTTCAATAAATTTTCAGTATAATCCTCAATCTCCTGTTTCTTAGGCTCTAATGCAAAGCCCACCTCTTTCTTTTCCTTTACAGGTGGAATCAGTATATCAAGCAGAGTATCTTCAACTGTTTCTAGTGCTTTAGCTTTTACTTCTTCTTTTTTGGCTGTTCTCACCATATTTACCGACTGCTCCACCAGGTCTCTTACCATGCTCTCACAATCACGGCCTACATAACCCACTTCTGTAAATTTCGACGCCTCTACTTTGGTAAAGGGGGCTTCAGCAATTTTTGCCAGGCGGCGGGCAATTTCTGTTTTCCCTACCCCTGTAGTACCTATCATCAATATATTATTCGGAATAATCTCGGACTGCATTTCCGGGCTGGCGTTCATTCTCCGCCAGCGGTTTCTTAATGCTATTGCTACGTTTCTTTTCGCCTCTTTCTGACCAATAATGTATTTGTCAAGTTCGTGTACGATTTGTTGCGGTGTAAGATTTTCTATTATTTTCGCCATTAAAATAAGCTTCTATTTATGTGTTAAATGTATTCTATCAACAGTCAGGTCACAAATTTAGTTTTGATTATTTCTAAAACAAAAAGCAGGCGTGTTTTTATGATTAGCGGACGTTGGGGTTTACAAAAGTCTATTTGATTGATTCTGTCGACATTGAATCATTTTTTTAAACCGGGAAGCTTTAAACCACTGAGGTCCACTGAGTTCCGCATGAGTTTCACAGAGTTTGAATAAACCGCTTCGTGCCACTCAGTGGTAAAATAATATTAACTAACAAGATACTCATAAAATTAATAGCCTTTCGTTAATAAAAGCAAGTATTATATAAGGTGGCTTTTAACATGAGAAGCTTATAGCGTTTATGAGCAACACAATATTTTTTATGTAAATTCTACAAAATTTATCAAGCAAACAGTTTTTTTTGTAAGTTTGAACTAAATATCAAGCGTATAAAATAGGCTTGACAAAACGTAAAATCTTTGTCAGATTTTTACATACTTTAATCTAATTTTCACTATTCAACTCTTCAATAATGCAAAACAAAAAGACAACGAACAGAAGGGATTTTCTTAAAAGCGGCGCTATTGCTGCCAGTGGATTCTTTATTGTACCTCGTCATGTATTAGGTAAAGGTTTTATCGCACCAAGCGACAAGTTAAATATTGCTGCTATCGGTGCCGGTGGTAAAGGTGGTTCTGATATTGCCAATGCTTACAACAATGGAATAAATAATGTTGTAGCTCTTTGCGATGTTGATATGGCTCGTTGTAAAGGTAGCCTTGACAAGTTCCCTAACGCCAAGCGTTACAAAGATTTCAGAGTAATGCTTGATGAAATGAAGGGTGATATTGATGGGGTTACCATCTCTACCCCTGACCATCAACACGCAGTAGCTGCTATGGATGCTATGTCAAGAGGCAAGCACGTGTATGTTCAGAAACCTTTGACACACGATATTTACGAAGCCCGTAAACTAACAGAAGCTGCAAGAAAATACAAAGTGGTAACGCAGATGGGTAACCAGGGCGCTTCTAATCCAACCCAGAAAATCATGATGGAATGGCTGGATAAAGGTACCATCGGAACAGTAAGCGATGTACATATCTGGACAAACCGCCCTGTATGGCCGCAAGGTAGCCCTGCACCAACTGATAAGCCACCTTTGATTGATTCAATGACCAAAGAAGACTGGGATTTATGGGTAGGTACTGCTTCATGGGTTGATTACCACCCACTTTATCACCCCTTCAAATGGCGTGGCTGGTGGAACTTCGGAACAGGTGCCTTGGGCGATATGGGTTGTCACCTGATTGACCCTGCTTTCAGAGTGTTAGGTCTGGGCTATCCAACAGAAGTTGAATGTAGTGTTGGCCAGGTATTCCTGAAAGACTGGCAACCGGAATATAACCCTGAGGGCTGTCCTCCATCTTCAAGCGTTCAGATTAAATTCCCTGCTACCAAACGTAATAATGCCCCTGTTACGATGTACTGGACAGACGGTGGTATCCGTCCGTTCCACCCTGAGTGGATTCCGGCTAACGAACCATTGGCAGAAGCAGACAGCAGCAATGGTGTAATTATGATTGGCACCAAAGGTGTAATGACTTGCGGTACTTATGGAAATACACCTAAGATATATCTGAAAAACGGAGAGAAAATAGACCTTAATCCAAAAGTAGACCCTAATGCAAAACTGCTTCCGGAGCATGGCCATCAGGCATCATGGGCTGAAGCTGCTAAGGCTGGTTTCAATAGCAAAGAGCATAAAGGTCTTTCTTCATCTTTCGATTATTCAGGACCATTAACTGAAACAGTATTGATGGGTAACCTTGCTATACGTAGCTATAACCTACGTAAATCGAACGGTAAAAATGGTTTTAACTACGATGGACGTAAAAAACTAATCTGGGATGGTACTAACATGAAGATTACCAACTTCGATGAGGCTAACCAATTCGTGCAACGCCAATACCGTGAAGGTTGGAAATTGGTGTAAGAACCTTTCATATTTTTGCATAAAACAGAAAATCCTGTCTCGCAAAAGACAGGATTTTCTGTTAATCACAATTGCGCCATCAACTCAAAATCCTTAATTCTGGTCAGATACAGGTAATTCAACAATAGCGCATTAGTATTATTAATCAATCGATGCGCCTCTGCAAAAGGTAAAATATGCGAGGTTATTCGCTCAAATTCATAATCAGTCCCCATTTCTTTTTCGTTCAGGTCTGCTATTTCTTCTGCTGTCATTTCTATTTCGCAATAGTATAAGTAAATGGCCTCGTCGCTGGTTCCTGTACTCGGGAATACCCTTTTCTGTGGTGTTACATCAATCAGTTGCTCTTCTGTAATAGACAAGCCCGTTTCTTCTTTTACCTCCTGCACAGCAATTTCTAAAGGCGTTTTGCTGCCATCAACCATTCCTGCCGGATGTTCGTAGGTAAATCCTCCTTCTGCAATTCTTCTTTGTTTTACTAATAGCAGGTGTTTTTCCCGGGTCTCTTTCTCAATCAGGCAAGTCAGAATGCAGACCACCTCACCTTTTAAAAAACATATCGGGGGTATTTTATCTCCTTCCGGTGTTTCTGCATCAAGCATTAACAAGGTGAATAGTATCTCTCCGTTATAGCGGTATCGGGTATAATGTTGGTCTATCTGATTGATTTTTAGCCCGTTTTCTACCAGGTTCTTTTTCCAAAGCTTAAATTTGTAGGCGTCTTCCAGTTTTTCTTGAATCATTAGTCATTTATATTTTAAGGCAAAAATAGTCAGTACATGAATCAAAACACAGGAAAATATATTATTGTCGTAGGTGCTATCGTTATTCTGATAGGTATCATCATTTATTTTTTTGCAGACAAGCTGCATTGGTTGGGCCGTCTTCCCGGAGATATACGTTACGAGAAAGGCAATACACGGATTTATTTTCCCGTTGTTACGATGATATTGCTCAGTCTACTATTAAATCTTATTG
>CALRLS020000513.1:0-4036 GCA_943368815.1 Cyanobium sp. NIES-981 | reverse complement strand
ATCCTGCAGTGATAGCAAGCCATCCGGCGTTTTCGCCTTTTGAGCTTTTTAATAATACATTGGCAACTACGCCGTCGCCTAAGAGAATAAGTACAGCCGTACCGATAAGTTCACCGATAAAGTTAGAGGTTTGCATTGATGGGTTTTGTTGGTTGAGGTTGAAAAGAGTAGCAATTTAATTTTTTTTTTGATACAACAACTAATCCATTGGCATTAAAGCATTAAATTTGTAGGAGATTGCGAAAGGCGCAAAAGTGTTGATAAATAAATACCGGAATATAAATTGAGTCTGATTTTACTTTGCCAATTATATATCGTTGAATGCCCTGAGTCCATCAGTATCTATAAGCAGAATAATAGACTTAAGATATAATTTGCGTATCTTTGTAGACCTCATAAAAATGCACTTACTATTAATGTAGCTATCATTAGATAATTAAAACCTCTGCTCAGGAGTATTGGCTACAATTAAACTATATATTTATGATTTTAAATACCCTTTCTGCTATTTCTCCCGTTGATGGTCGTTACCGTAAGCAAGTGGAAGATTTAGCGAAGTATTTTTCAGAATTTGGCTTGATTTATTACCGTGTTCGCGTAGAAATTGAATACTTTATTGCCTTAGTCGAACTCCCTTTACCGCAACTTTCTACTTTTCAGAAATCTCATTATAAAGATTTAAGAGCTATCTATCAGAATTTTTCAGAAGAAGATGCGCTTAAAATCAAAGAAATCGAGAAAACGACCAATCATGATGTAAAAGCTGTTGAATATTTTATCAAGGAAGCTTTTGAAAAATCTGGAATCAGCCAGTATGCTGAGTTTATTCATTTTGGTCTTACATCGCAGGATATCAACAATACTGCTATTCCGCTTTCATTAAAAGAAGCCCTGGACAACAGCGTGTTGCCCATATTTACGCAAGTGATTGAGAAACTCCACGCTTTAGCCGAACAATGGGAAGACATCACTTTATTAGCACATACACATGGGCAACCCGCATCTCCTACCCGTTTAGGTAAAGAAATACTTGTTTTTTGTGAACGTTTAGAAAAACAGATTGAATTGTTGAAGACTATCCCCTATGCTGCCAAATTTGGCGGGGCTACCGGTAATTTCAATGCGCACAATGTTGCCTATCCTCAAACCGACTGGGTTGCTTTTGGTAATACTTTTGTCAATAACCAATTGGGCTTGTATCGCAGTCAGAAAACTACGCAGATTGAGCATTATGATATGTTAGCTGCGTTGAGCGATAATATCAAGCGCATCAACAATATCCTGATTGATTTCTCTCGCGATGTCTGGACCTATGTATCGATGAGCTATTTCAAGCAGAAAATCAAAGCAGGTGAAATTGGCTCTTCGGCTATGCCACATAAAGTGAACCCGATTGATTTTGAGAATGCCGAAGGAAATCTGGGCTTTGCTAACGCACTTTTTGAGCATTTCTCTGCCAAATTACCTATATCGCGTCTGCAAAGAGATTTAACAGACTCTACTGTGTTGCGTAATTTAGGTGTGCCTGTAGCTCATACAGTTATTGCGTTGAAATCTCTGTTGAAAGGATTGGACAAATTAGAGCTCAACAAAGAAGCGATTGACCATCATCTGGAAGAAAACTGGGCAGTAGTAGCAGAAGGAATCCAGACCATATTAAGAAGAGAGGGTTTCCCGAAACCTTATGAGGCGCTTAAGTCGTTGACCCGCACGAACGAAAAAATCACGGAAAAGAAAATAAAGGAGTTTATTGATACGCTCGATATAGGCGAAAAAGTAAAATATGAGCTTCGACGAATCACTCCGTTTAATTATACTGGTATTTAATAAATATCCCAGACATTTAAGAATACAACCCCCCATCTTTCTTCCTTTACCAGTAGCAGCATGATTTTTCGTGTTGCTACATTTTTTTTATTATGCTGGTTTCCTTGCAAATCATCTAATCTCTCATCATTTTTGTAGTTTGTACAATGACCAAAGTCTAAGCCATGATACAGATAAGAAAAGTTTCTCCCAAACATCCTACTGGCAGGGCTTCATATTTTGTTAACATGAAAGTATCTACTCAACAACCTTTTCAGATTGTCTATTCATTGTTCGAACATGAATATTTAGGCTTCGTATTTGAGTCTTTTATTGTTCAACTCAATGGAAAGGGCGAACTCACACTATTAAATCAGAATGTTTCTTCAAAAAATATCAGGGAATTTTCCGAACGTTTGGACACAACGGATTTTGAATTGGTGAAATTGATTGATGCCATACAACAGGAAGCAGTATTGAAGAAATTTAATACCAGAAAAATAAGTACACTGGATTTTTTTCTGAAAGTATTTGATGCCGATAAAGGCGATAAATTGCTGCAGGAAACGCTTCATAGCTATATGGAAAAACATCGTTCCCAGATTTTAGAAAAACTGCTTAACAAGCCTGTTTTTATTATGGGAACAGATGGGGAGCCAACCTGGAAAACCGTTAAGATGGTACAGGAAGGTGCAAGAGTCTTTTTTAATTTTATCCGCAACGAAGAAAACACACATTACTTCCCGACAATAAAATGTGGGGGCGAAAGAGTGCAGTTTCAGTTTAAAAATGCGAGTGTCTTATGCGAAGAACCTGCCTGGTTATTGATTGAGAATAAGCTTTATCATTTCGAAAAACAGGTAGACGGCAAGAAACTCCGGCCTTTTCTCAACAAGAACCACATTATTATCCCTCGCAATATCGAAGAAACCTATTATCAGAAATTCATCGCACCGCTGATAGCCCAGTTTGATGTATTTGCCCAGGGCTTTGAAATACGTTTCGAGAAGCCTGAATCAAAACCTATCTTAAGCATTGCCGAAGTTGTGCATAGCAGCCAGAAAGTAATGGCAACGCTTTTTGAGCAGGATGAGGAAGAGAAGGAAGAAAAAGAAAGCAGGATAGTGTTTGATCTTGCTTTTCAATATGGCAAATATACTTTCCGCTTTGATAGTTTTTCGGCTGAGGCTTATGTGAATGTAGAAAAGAATGGCAATGACTGGATTTTTCATAAAGTAAAGCGCGATTTAGCCTATGAGCGGCAGCAGATAAACCTGCTGAAAGAGTGGGGCTTGGACGTAAGACAAGGCCGCTTATCTACCTCTAAAGCACATGCGTTTTCATGGCTGCAAAGTCATGCCAATCTTTTACAGGAAAATAACTATGAGGTCAGGCAGGAAGAAAACACCCTGAATCAGAAACAGTATTTTCTGGGCTACTCTGCTATTGAGATAAATATTGAAGAAAAAAACGACTGGTTTGATATTCAGGCAAAAGTACGTTTCGGAGAATTTGAAATACCCTTTCTGAAACTCCGGAACCTGATTATGTCAAATAAGCGTGAGTTTACATTACCGAACGGTCAGATTGCGGTCATTCCGGAAGAATGGTTTACCCGTTATTCAGAGCTTTTCAGTTTTGTTGAAAAAACCATCGATGATGATATTATTCTTAAAAAACATCATCTGGTTTTAGTGCAGGATTTAACAGATGAAGGCTTAGCTCATTCGGTTATCACCCGAAAACTCGAAAAACTTCGGGATTTTGAAAAAATCAATCAATATCCTACGCCACAAGGACTGCTGGCTACGCTTCGCCCCTATCAAAAAGCCGGATATGACTGGCTGCGATTCTTATCAGAATATAAATTGGGGGGTTGCTTAGCCGATGACATGGGTTTAGGAAAAACCATTCAGACTCTGGCATTTCTGCAATCACAAAAGGAACTGGGTCTTGCTCAAAACCCAAGCCTATTGATTATGCCTACCTCTCTGGTATATAACTGGTTGAAGGAGATTGAGAAATTTGCGCCTGAGCTCAAAGCCTTTGTATACACGGGTACTTATCGTGAGAAAAATACGGAACAATTTGATAATTATGATTTAATTCTGACCTCCTATGGTATTGTCAGAATTGATATTGATTTCATTAAGGATTACCGTTTCCATTATGTTATTCTGGATGAATCTCAGTCTATTAAAAACCCGACTTCTTTTATTTCAAAGGCTGT
>CALRLS020000512.1:0-4040 GCA_943368815.1 Cyanobium sp. NIES-981 | reverse complement strand
TCTTTTCTTTTTAAATCAATTTTTTAGTTTAATAGCTTATTAGTAAGGTCTATTGTTTAGGCCTTGCTATTAACCCCAATCACTCAACAGCTAAAAGCAATATCAAGCGGGTATATACGAAGGCTAAGAAGCGGTTATTTACGATTTGAATTAATATCCTTACACCCAATGAAAACAGCCTTCGGCCTTATTCTATATACTTTTTTCGGGTATTCTGAAATCGTGGTGTGGGGCTTCGTGGCACTTCTATTAAATACAGCATTTATATCTGCCGAAAGATTATCATCACCGGATGCGATGTTTGAAATGTATACTACTGCACCTGGAACTTATATTTTTCAGAGAATGGGCTTAAACATCTGTATCAGTTTAGTCTTTGGGGCATTCCTGACTTTTTTGTACTGGCTAATCAGAAAGTTTTACGCATTGCCCGAAACTTTTATTGAGACATTAGACGAACGCAGTTTTTTTAAATGGCAAACCACCGCACTGTTTTGCTTCGGCATTTGTGCGATTGTCTGGAGAATTTATAAAATCTTTCACCCTTATCCTGAAGCATGGTAATGACCAGTATCGCCGTCTTATCTGAGTAAAAACTAGCCGCTCATTCTCGGCATTAAATTAAAAGTTTAAACAAGCGCTAAGCTGGTTTTTATTTATCCCAAATGACAGAATGTAAATCTGTTATGCACAGAAAAATTATTAAACGGTATGTCATTTGAATTTTCTCGATTTAATTATTTATAAAAATCCGTTCTCTTTGAATATTCAACTGCTTTTATCGTTATCTGCTTAAAGCATTACTAATCACTATGACCAGAAGAATTTCTACCTTTCTGCTAATCCTGTTTGCCTTTCACCCTGCCTTTGCACAAAATCTCCCAAGTCTTTTAACGAACAGAAACATCAATGCCACTTTTTCTATTCTAGCTTACGATGCCATGCAAAAAGAATGGGGCATTGCAGTGGCCACCAACAATATTTATGTGGGCAACTCAACTATCTATATTCAACCGGGGCTTGGAGCATTCTCGGTAATAGCTGAGACTGACCCAATGTATGCAACGAATGGATTTGAGCAATTAAAACAAGGCAAATCTATTAAAGAAGCAATAGAATTTACCCGTCAGCAGGATAGCGAAAAATATAATCGCCAGGTATCGGGTATTGATAGTCAGGGTAATGTATATGCTTTTACCGGCGAGGCGCTGAAATACTGGCAAGGCACCTCTACTCACAAAACAGGCAAGGGATATATTGTGATGGGCAATCAGCTTGCCAGCCATGTACTCGACTCAATGGCAGTTAGTTTTGAGCGCTCAAAGGGTACTTTGGCTGAACGTCTTTTAAAGAGTCTCATTGCAGGACAAAATGCTGGTGGGCAAATCAACGGAAAACAATCGGCAGCTTTGGTTGTAAAAGGCGCAAACAATGATTGGTTCAACCAAATTGACCTGCGTGTTGACCATTCTGCCAGTCCGTTTAATGATTTACAAAAACTGTTGAATTATCATTATGGACGAATCAGAATCAATCAGGCTGTAAATGCCATCAAAAAACAAAAACTATCACAAGGCGAAGCCATGCTCCGGGAGGCCGAAATGCTGGTTGAAGGTTGGAATGGCATTTACGGAAAACTGGCAATAGGGTATATACTGCTTGGAAATGAGCAAAAAGCAGCAGATATTATCCGGAAAGCATTAAAGGAGAACCCACAATGGAAAGAGAATATTCCGGCTTTTTATTACTTACATCAGCACAAAACCATCAGCCATTTATTTCAGGAAGACTCCTTTACGCTTAATCAATGGACCAATGCCATCGGTATGTTTATTCAATTAAATAAACCACAGGAAGCCATTGATTTAGCCAATAATATTTTGATAAAATATCCTTCTTCTTCGTTTCTGTATTCTCAGTTAGCCAAAGCTAATTTACTTACCGGCAATAAATCCGTAGCGAAAACACATCTCAACAAAGCTCTGAGCCTTGATCCTGAAAATGCTGAGGCGAAAGAGCTATTTGATGCCCTGACAAAATAGACGATTATCTGTCCTATCTATAAGCTTATATATGCTGATAATTAATATTTCCGGATAGTCACGAAATTTATTTGGAACATTCGTTCCGTTTTGTAAACCTCTACATGTAACAGTAAAATTTGATGCTAGTAAAAAGGCTTTTGAAGATATTGTGGAGGTTTGTTTGTTTGCATTGAAGGGGGTGTGAGGTGGGACTCAATTATCTATCAGAAAGGCCTTTTGCTTTTTGGCTCAACCGGACACCAATCAACAGGAAGGCAATCGGGCCGAATATTGCATAGCCTAATATTCCAATATTTCGTATTTGCATATTTCCGGTGGGCAAACCACCCAATCCGATTAGGCTAAATATGCCGCTAATCAACATTATTATCTTAATGATTTTCTCTAACCCTGATTGCCTGAATTGAATAGCACCAAATAATACAGACAGGCCATAGAACCAATCCCAGGCGAGTACATCCAAGGCATAGGCTATTGAAGGCCATCTGAACGAAAACAGCAGATTATATCCCGGTAATTCTATAAATTGTTGACTAGCTCCTACAGTAAGAATCAGCGTATGGATGCAAGAGGTGATAGCGGCCATAATAAACATCAGGCAAACGGCAATGAAACTATATACTCTGGTATCTGAATCATTGCAATAGTGGATGAAAGCCATGCTGATGGCCATCAATGGCGCAATGATCAGAATAAGGATTTCCATAATACCAAAAAACGGTTGCCCGATCTGAACGTCGGGAGATGGCAGAGAAATAAAGCCCAGCAGTGTGGTAAAAGCATAAATAACACCGATAAAGAATACCAGCCAGCTTGCGTATTTGCCAATGAGCAGGTATTTTATGGTTGAGGGCTTGTCATGCATATTGATTAGATTTGAACAGGTTACATCTCAGCAAAGAAAAGGACTTCTAATGAATATTTAAGTGACGGTTCTCAGTTTTTCAGTTGATTTAATGCATAGTTATAGAAGAGGTTGAATTACAGCGTTTTCATAGAGTCATAATAAACCTGATAGAAAATAATCTGACAACCCAATTGATTAAATATGAAACCGAAGAAATCTGCGAACTGGAAGTTCGCCCCACAATTTTCCACTTCTAAAAATAATCCCTAATTTGCCACAAATAAACTCCCCGCTCTATGCTAACAAACATTGAACATATAGGTATTGCAGTAAAAGACATAGTCTCTTCTAATGACTTGTTCTCAAAATTACTGAATGTGGCACCCTATAAATCTGAATCGGTAGAAAGCGAGGGTGTAATGACTTCTTTTTTTAAGGTCAATGAAACTAAAATAGAACTTTTGGAGGCCAGGAATCCGGATAGCGCTATTGCAAAATTCATAGAAAAGCGAGGGGAAGGCATACACCATATTGCGTTTGAAGTAGACGATATTCTGGCTGAAATGAAACGACTGCAAGGCGAAGGTTTTATCTTATTGAATACCGAACCCAAATTAGGCGCCGATAATAAACTGGTGTGTTTCCTGCATCCCAAAAGTAGTAATGGAGTATTGGTGGAGTTGTGTCAGGAGAGGAAACAGGTAAATTAACTATGCCAATTTTGAAATATGATTCTATAAGAATATTTGAACCAAATGGTCTATTATTTTGCTTAATACGTATTATATGCTACACCCCAAATTCCGCCTGAAAAACTGTTTCATTATTGCCCGTAAACAAGTATAACAAGACTTCATATTTCATAAAATCAGCTTATCTATTTTTGTTCAATTCTCAAGAACTTCACAAACCTGTCATACAGGTTTAAATAGCCTATGAATAAAATCCTTCACGGTCATTTTTAGATTATTAAAAGCAAAAGATTGTACTTTAAATAATTGCTTTTAATATTTTCTTCCGATAAATAATATGGATACCGTAAAATAGAAATAAGATTTAGAATTTAAAACTTCTATTGAGTTTTGTAAGCATTTATAACAAATTTATTTATTAGCTTATAAAACTTTATTACTATGGAATCTACATTA
>CALRLS020000511.1:0-4042 GCA_943368815.1 Cyanobium sp. NIES-981 | reverse complement strand
TTTTGTTTGGCCAGGCTGATTAATTGATTAATGCTTTCGATACCAAAGAATTCTCCGGTTCTGATTTCTCCGTTTATTAAGAACTTTGAAGCCAGTGAATCTTGCTTGTTTGAACCAACAGCGGCTTTAAATTTGTTAGAAAAATCTTTAACATCTTTCAAAGAAAGAGGGTGTCCGAGTTTGCCTACTTTTTCACGGGTAAAGGGCCAAGTTAGTGCCATAATCTAAGGGGTTTTTAAGATAGTAAGTAATAATCAATAGACGGTATTTAATACCTGAATTCAAATACAATTGAAATATATCATTAAGTGTTTATATAATCATAGACCGAAACAGTAAAATGCGTAAAAACCCCTGAGAAATTCAGGGAAACTACGTTGTCTGAAAGAGGATGATTTGGTTAAAAAAGGAAAACCTCACTATTGGGTAGAATAGTGAGGTTGTGGAACTGAAACAATCGTACTCAGAAAAAAAATTATATTTTTTTCACGTTGACTGCATTCAAACCCTTGCGACCTTCGACAACTTCGTATTCAACGTGATCGTTTTCACGAATCTTTCTGCCGCCGAGACCTGTCACGTGAACGAAGATTTCTTGCCCTGAAGCATCGTCAACGATGAAACCAAAGCCTTTAGTCTCGTTGAAGAATTTAACTACACCTGTTTGCATTGAATAGAAAAAATTATTGAGAAAATGAAGAATTGAATTGCAATGTACATAATTTTAATGATAAAACAAGTTTTGTGAAAAATATATTTGGACAAAACGTATATTTATTTGCACAAAAAGGCAGAGGCATATATTATTTTTTTGTTGTTTTGTTGTTAATTAAGAGATTCTTACTAGATTCGTCATATTTTTGTAAAAAAAACATAATGATACGCCTAAGATACCTCGTAGAAAACCAGCTTTTTGGAGTTTGCACTCGCCTGGGAGAAAAGCTTAGCTTCTCAGCAAGCAGTGTGAGGCTCTATTTTATCTATGCTTCTTTTTTTACATTCGGCTCTCCGATTATCATTTATCTGTTCCTGGCTTTCTGGATGGAAGTCCGTAAGCATCTGCGTCGTCACAAAAATCCTACTGTTTGGGAGTTTTAATCCATCTTTATTTTATATCTGTTTTGTTAGGGGTATATCGTTGGATATTTTACTCAAAAAATGTACTTTTGAGAAAATGAAATATCTAAGAAACTTAAACAGTTTCTATAACCACTTCTAAACAAACACTATGAAGAAAATCCTCTTTTTCTTGCTTTTTTGTGCATTTTCGGGCTTTGCACAAGACAATGATTCAACGCAGATCAGAAGAATCTATGATGAGATTCTGACCAATGGAGAGTGCTATAAAACCTTAACTTATCTCTGCAAAAACATAGGTCCACGTTTGAGTGGCTCAGCCGGTGCAGCAAAGGCTGTACAATACACCAAAAAAGTAATGGAAGATTATGGCTTCCAGAAGGTATTTCTGCAAGATGTAATGGTGCCTCACTGGGTGCGTGGAGCAAAAGAAGAAGCCTATATTGAAAACGGGAAAACAAAGATAAAAGTACCGATAGTAGCTTTAGGTGGTTCGGTGGCAACACCTGTCATTGGCCTTAAGGCAGAAATAATAGAAGTAAAGACTTTTGAAGAACTGAAAGCATTGGGCGAGGCAAAGGTAAAAGGCAAGATAGTATTATTTAACCGCCCGATGGACCCAACGAAGATTAATACTTTTGAAGCGTACGCCGGAGCAGTCGGGCAACGTGGAAACGGTGCTTCAGAAGCAGCAAAGTATGGTGCTGTTGGAGCTATTGTACGTTCAATGACCACCTTGCAGGATAATAATCCGCATACAGGTGGAATGCGTTACGCATCGGGAATCCCGATGATACCAACGGCAGCTATCAGTACTAATGGGGCTGATTTATTGAGCAAACTTCTGAAAGAAAACCCGAAACTGAAGTTTTATTTCAAACAGAATTGTGAAACTTTGGCTGATGCTCCATCGCACAATGTAGTAGGAGAGATACGGGGTACTGAAAAACCTGACGAGATTATAGTAGTTGGCGGTCACCTTGATTCGTGGGATCTGGCAGAAGGAGCGCAGGACGATGGTTCAGGCTGTGTACAAGCTATTGAAGTATTACGTGTAATGAATGCTTTAGGCATTAAACCGAAGCGCACTATCAGAGCTGTGATGTATATGAACGAAGAGAATGGTTTGAGAGGAGGTACTAAATATGCCGATCTGGCAAAGCAGAATAACGAAAAGCATATTGCTGCCATAGAGTCTGATAACGGAGGTTTTACGCCAAGAGGCTTTGGTATGGTGGGCACCAATGCACAAATAGCCAAAGTAACGGTTTACAAAAAACTATTATCACCTTATGGTCTGGACGAAATCGGAAGAGGAAGTGGCGGTGCCGATATTGGACCATTGGGTAATTTAGGTACGCTGTTAATCGGCTTCAAACCGGATTCTCAACGCTATTTTGATTTTCACCATGCACAAAACGACGTACTGGATGCTGTAAATGAGAGAGAACTGAAACTTGGCGCTGCGTCTATGGCTGCTTTGGTTTATTTGATTGATAAGTATGGGTTGTAGTCACCTCACCCCAACCCATCTCCCGAGGGAGAGGGGCTTAAAAAGGTCTCCTTTCCTTTGAAAGGGAGACCTTTTTAAGTTTATTAGTCGAGTTTTGGGAAAATAATTTTACAAGCTCACCACCACTCTTCCCATCTGCCTGTCGTTCAGTATTTCTTTAGGTAAACCTTTCAGTGTAACAGTTTTTGTAATTGCCTGAATGCCTTGTGGTTTCCATTTTCCTTCCAGATTTTTCCATATCCTTCTTCTCCATTCAATATCACATTAATCAGAATCAATGCCAAACATAGGTCAGGTTTTGTTGAGACAACGGATTGCGTTGTCTGACCTGTTACTCGATACATCTTAATTAATTCAATGGAACTTTTATCAGAGGCTTTGAATTGTAAAGAGAAATCAAACTAACAGCATGTCGTATACGTCCAACCCTGATTTACCCACTATACAATTGCCTTTTGAATGGAAGGGTACTCCCATTGATAATAGAGGAAGATTCGTTAATCATGAATTCCCTTTTGTAGATTCGCTCAGAGATGTATTGCGGTGGCAAACGACAATAAATCCTCAGAAAGCAGAGAAAAAAAACGATAAATGGAAGGCAGAAGTGTTGTATAATCAGGGCTTTATTGATTCAAAAGATGATTGTATTGTCTGGCTGGGGCATGCTTCTTTTTTTATCAGGCTCGCGGGTATTAATATGTTGATTGACCCTGTGTTATTCAATGTTTCTTTAATTAAAAGACAGTCAGCGCTGCCTGTTGATGTGAATGAACTGCGAAATATTGACTATATATTGGTTTCACACGACCACCGTGACCATTGTGATGAAAAAAGCCTGGAGCTATTAGCCAAAAACAATCCTGATGCAACATATCTGACCGGATTAAAACTCGATACGATTATTGAGTCATTTACGCATAGCAGTAAAATTCAAACTGCAGGATGGTATCAGCAATACAAAACTGACGATGCTATAAAAATATATTATGTGCCATCAAGACATTGGGGTAGACGTTTCTTAGCAGATACGAATCTTCGTTTATGGGGTGGATACTTAATTCAGGGAGCAGGTAAAACCATCTATTTTAGCGGTGATTCAGGCTATGGTAGCCATTTTGAGGATATTGGAAAGGTTTTTCCGGAGATTGATTATGCTATTATTGGGATTGGTGCCTATAAGCCGGAGTTCTTCATGTCACAAAGTCATGTTTCGCCGACAAATGCTGTCAAAGCATTTCATGATATGCACGCCAAAGCAATGATACCGATGCATTATGGTACTTTTGATTTATCTGATGAACCTTTGGGAGACCCTTTAAGAGTATTAAAGAAATTAGAAGAACAGGATGCTATTCATGGCGATTTAAAAGCCCTGAAAGTAGGGGAGGTGCTTAGTCTTTAGGCTGTCAGGTCTCGCTTATCCGGTGTTGCACTTCATTCTTGTTCAGAAAT
>CALRLS020000510.1:0-4055 GCA_943368815.1 Cyanobium sp. NIES-981 | reverse complement strand
GTTAGTTATACACTTTTATGTAATTTTTTTATACTTTGTTACCAATTGCAGGAATTTCTCGTCATTGCTTTTATAGAATCAATTAAAAACATCAATATGAAAGAATTATGAGCCATAATATTTGTTGACACAATTTTGGCTTAAAAACTTGCTATAATCTAAATACTCATTACACTTATAAATGCACAAAATGAAAAAATACGTTTTTCTTATATGTTTTGCCCTCCCCCTGTTAAGTTTAGCACAAACCATAAATACCAATTTATGGACAGGTATTAGTGTCAGTAAAAATATTACAAAAAAAATATCTCTGGAACTTGACGGGCAATGGCGCATAAACAATAATGTCAGTACAACAGGAGCCTATATTGCCGAATTGGGCGCTGCTTATAAATTTAACAAACATTGGGAAGTCAGTGCATTTTACCGTTTTATCAGCCGTCGTAAATATGACAAAGGAGATGCCGCTTATGTATTTAAACCTTATCATCGTTTTTATGCCAATCTTATCTACGACCATAAAATTGCATTTCTGAAACTCACTTATCGCTTGCGTTACCAGAACCAGTTTAAAGATGATAACGGTGCACTCGAAAATGATAAAAGTTACCTGAGGAACAGACTAGAGTTAGCTTATCCCAACAAAACCAAGTTTACCCCTGCCCTATCAGCTGATTTATTTTATAGAATGGGCGAAGCCTTTGATGAAATCCGATATAAAGCAGAAGTCGATTATAAAATCAATAAAAAGAATACCATTACTGCAGGAGGCTTTATATCACACGAATTTGAAAGTACTGCATTAAATGAATTAACGTTTCTTCTTACTTATAAACTTAAATTGTAATCACGAAAGCGAAATAAAAAACCCTTAGAATTCGGTTCTGAGGGTTTTCTGTTGTAAAGGCATCGGTAGATATTAAATACTTAAGCAAGAAGTGATGGTCAGATACAATAAACACTTGCGAAAATACGCTATTAAAAAAAGTATCTATTAATAAAAGGGTGGCTCGGAACAGGGGTATAGAAATTAATCAGGTCTTGATAGCATACAATAAGATTACCAATAAAAAGTCCAAATATTTCTTTGTATATACACAACAGGTTAGGGAATTTTCTTCTTAATGTTAATTTTAATGTTTTTTTAAGAAAAAGTTTGCGAGTGTCAATTGAAAAATTTACTTTCGCAAATAGTTGATTATCAAATACTTATCTGTCCCTAAAACTAACCCCTAAAAAGAATAAAGAAATGGAATTCCGTACTGAAATTGAAGTGAGCCCTTCTCACTTCCGTATCGGCACTGACTCTAGGATAATGACCGTTGGTTCTTGTTTTTCCGAAGTCATTGGAAGTCAATTAGCTGATAATAAGATTCAATGTTTATGCAATCCTTACGGGACTGTCTTTAATCCCTCCTCAATTTTCAAACTGGTAAGTAATAGTCTGCAAAGTCAACCTGTGTATAAACATCTGATGGTAGAAAACACAGGTATCTGGCAACACTACGATTATCATTCCAGATTCTATGCTGATTCAAGAGAAGAACTGGAAAATTTATTGAATCAGACCAACAAAAAAGCACAACAGTTTTTAAGAAAAGCCAATTTCTTAATCATCACTTTAGGTACAGCCATTGTGCATCAACTGAAAGAAAATGGCCAGATAGTGGCTAACTGTCACAAAGCTCCTGCAACCAATTTTAAGAAAGATATTTTAAGTATTAAAGATATAACTCTGCGTTTTCGGGCAATGTATGAGCAGCTAAAAATGCATAATAATAAAATCAAGATTCTGCTGACTGTGAGCCCGGTAAGACATACGCGTGAAACCCTGCAACTTAATTCGGTCAGTAAAGGTATTCTTCGCACGGCTTGCTATCATATAGAACAGGATTTTGCTGATGTGCATTATTTTCCGAGTTATGAAATCATGATGGATGATCTGCGTGATTATCGCTTTTACAAATCCGATATGATTCATCCTAATGAGCAGGCCGAAAAGTATATTTTCGAAAAATTCTCTGAGACTTATTTTACTGAAGACCTTAATCGTTTTCTGAAAGATTGGCATAAGGTAAAAATGTCGATGGATCACCGACCTATTCAAACAGATACCCCTGCTCACCAAAAATTCTTAACCGATTTATTGGAGAAATTAGATGGTTTCAGTGATAGGTTTGACGTTTCGAGCGAGAAAGAAATAGTACGCTCTCAACTTGTAGCGGCGTAATTTTATAAAATTTTGCAAAAACTGACACTTGCTTGCTTACCTTTGCAAGCAATTGTGTCAGTTTTTGTATTTAACACTATTCTGAACCATCAGTATCATGCCAGAGAAATCATCCGGAAAAACCAGGTTTTTGGAAGCCCAATGGCGAAAACTCCTCATGGTAAACTATGAGGTTTCGCCTGAAGTCCTTCAAAAATATCTGCCTTATAAAACTGAATTAGACTTCTGGAATAATCGATGCTATGTAAGCCTGGTGGGCTTTCTTTTTGTAGATACCAAAGTGTTAGGTATTAGATTTCCGTTTCATACCAATTTCGAAGAAATTAATCTTCGTTTTTATGTGCGTTACAATGATAATGGCACCTGGAAACGCGGTGTAGTATTTATTAAAGAGATTGTACCGAAATTCATGATTACGCTTGTGGCCAATACAGTTTATAAGGAAAATTATGCCACGCATAGTTGCAAGCATGAGATTACAGAAAAGGCGTCACAATTGTTTGTCAGATATTCATGGAAATCTGCTGGTACCTGGAATCACTTACAGGCAACTGCAAGTAATCAGTCCCAGGCGATTTTACCTGGTAGTGAAGAAGAATATATTACAGAGCATTATTGGGGATATGCCCGGTACTCTGATAAAAAGACAAATGAGTATGAGGTTACTCATCCTCGTTGGAATGTATACCCTGTTGCAGAGTACCAGGTTCAATGCAATTTCAATGAACTTTATGGTAAAGATTTTGCTTTCTTAAAAGATACCATTCCTACTTCTGTTTTAATGGCCGAAGGCTCTGAAATATCAGTTTTAAAAGGAAAAACAATAAACTAAAAATTTACTTTCCTTGTTGTTTTAAGAAGTACGACAAGAGTATTTATGAACTAATTACCATTGCATGGGAGAACTTACTATTACCAAAGAAAAAATCCTTCAAGCACTCAGTACCGTTGAAGAACCGGATTTAAAAAAAGACCTCGTTACCCTTAACATGATTCGTGACATCGTTGTCGGAGTCAATCAGGTTTCATTTACTGTAGTATTAACTACGCCGGCCTGCCCATTAAAAGAACTTATCAAAAAGAACTGTACTAAGGCCATTCATCGTCTTCTCAGCAAAGATATACAGGTAACTATAAATATGACAGCTGACGTTACTTCTATAAGAAATAACGCACCGCTATTAGACGGAGTAAAAAATATTATTGCCATTTCATCAGGAAAGGGTGGTGTTGGTAAATCGACAGTTACTGTTAATCTAGCCATGGCTCTTAAAAAATCCGGAGCCAAGGTTGGTATTATTGATGCCGATATTTCAGGGCCTTCCATCCCATTGATGTTTGGTGCTGAAAGCATGCAGCCATTGATTTCGCAGAAAAATGGCAAAAACATGATTTCACCCATTATGCAGTATGGCATAAAGATGATTTCAATCGGTTTCCTTACACCGGCCGATAGTGCGGTAGTCTGGCGTGGGCCTATGGCAAGCCAGGCATTGCGTCAGTTTTTTGGTGATGTAGACTGGGGTGAATTAGACTATATTCTGATTGACTTACCTCCCGGAACAAGCGATATACATTTAACCCTGGTTCAGACAGTTCCGCTTACGGGAGCTGTAGTAGTTACAACTCCTCAGAAAGTAGCATTGGCTGACGTAAATAAGGGTATTGCCATGTTCCGCCAGCCCCAAATCAATGTACCGATTTTAGGCATTGTAGAAAATATGGCCTACTTCACTCCTGCCGAACTACCTGACCATAAATATTATTTGTTTGGCAAAGATGGCGGAAAAGAAATGGCAGAGAAATATAATGTACCTTTATTGGG
>CALRLS020000509.1:0-4067 GCA_943368815.1 Cyanobium sp. NIES-981 | reverse complement strand
AAACTAAAAAAAAATACAACCGAATACCCTATTTTGTTGTCAATATGTTTAGAAGACCAATACACAATTAATACAAAGAATAATCATTATGAAAAAATTACTTTTCTCACTGACAGTCACATTATTATTTCTTGGCTGCGAGCCGAAGGAATGTTGTACAATTATTGATGCATTTGTGGATATATCAGTTATTGAAAAATCTACGGAGAATGATTTACTAAATCAGGCTGTGCAAAATCATTATGATATAAAAAAAGTAGCCCTGGAGTTTTCAACATTTCCCAACCAGAAAACAGGCATTGACGCTATACAAATCAGTAAGCCCTTGTTTTTTCAGAAAGGTGACAAATATTATCTCAGAATTTTCCCGACTACGAGCGAGCCTTTAGGCGATAAACATACAGTAACTATCGACTGGAACGACACTGAATCAGATAAAGTAACTTTTTATTTGAAGCACGATGCCGGAAATATTCTTACAGAAAAAATATTAGTAAACGAAGAGTTGAAGTGGGATACATCGAAAGGTTATAAAGAAATAACAATTCTAAAATAAAGAAAAAATTAACAAATAAATCACTGATTATAAATCATTTACAAGTCCAGTAGGGATGACATATCGGCGGCCGTCGCGCGGTAGAAGATAAAGAACCAAAACATCAAAGTCCCGTAGGGATGGTATATTAAAACATATCGTCTTTACGGGACTTTAATGTTATTCTGTTTATTTTTCTACCTATATATCGTCCATACGGGACTTACTCGTCGAATTCATGATAAGCTAATATTTTGCTATTTTAGCCTGTTCTGGCCTTTCCTTTTGTTTATATTTAAGCACTCCATTCAACAGCATGAATTCATTATTCGCCTTATTTTTTAATTTCTAAGTCTTACCTCACAAAATATTCCAGAAGTGTCAGACGTTTAAGAACAGTTTGACACTCTTTTTTTGCTCCATCTCTACCAAAATTATGTATGAAATTTAAAGCCGTTATTTTTGACTTCGGAAACGTAATCATCAACATCGACATCCCCCGTACCTTTCAGGCTTTTGCCAGTCTTACCGGAAAAAGACAGGCTGTTATTGAAAAATTGGTCATTGAGAATCAATTATTCAGACGCTATGAGTCCGGACAATTTACTGATATTGAGTTCAGGGAAATTGTGCGACAAACCGTCGGATTCCCTCTGAGCGACAATGATGTTGACAAAGCCTGGAATTCTCTTTTGCTGGATATTCCACAGGAAAGAATTGATTTGCTAAAAGAAATCCGTAAGAAGTATCCAATTTACCTCCTTAGTAATACCAATGGTATTCATATTGAAGCCTCCAATACTTATCTCAAAAAGACCTTCGGTTTAAAACACCTTGATGAATTATTCGACCAGTTGTTTCTCTCTTACGAAATCGGCATGTGGAAGCCCGACACCGAAATTTATCATTATGTATTAGACACCATCAAATTAAAGCCACAGGAAGTATTATTTTTAGACGATAACCACCACAATATTCAATCTGCCAATGCGCTTGGAATGCAGACAATTCTGGTCGAACCCCCAACTTCCATCGTTGAATATTGTAAAACGATTATTTAAGTCGTTTCTTTGTATCACAATTATCATAAATGATGAAGCAAAACCGAACATTACTTTTACAAATTTCCCTTTTTGTCATTACGCTTATCACAACTACTTTAACTGGCGCAGAATTTATCTTTGGTCGTTCTTTCTTTTTCGGAGAAGCGCCAATGGGCTGGCATGAGTTTATTCAGGGGCTTAAGTATTCTGTTCCCTTCCTTGGTATTCTGACAGTGCATGAGTTCGGCCATTATTTTATGGCTAAAAAACATAAAACAGAAGTAACACTCCCCTATTATATCCCATTGTGGTTTGGTGGCCTTGGTGTACTTTCAACAATTGGCACCTTAGGTGCGTTTATCCGCATTAAAGAACGTATTCAATCCAGAATAAAATATTTTGATATAGGCATTGCCGGGCCATTGGCAGGTTTTGTTGCTGCTGTTGGTGTGCTTTGGTATGGATTTACGCATTTGCCAAGTATCGACTACGTATACGAGATACTACCGGAACTGAAACAATACGGAGCGGAATATGGGAAATTTCTGGAAACCAGTCCTGATATTGTCAATATCAAACTGGGCGACAGCCTTCTGTTTAAATTCTTTGAAGAATATATTGCCGATGGCTACCTGCCTCACCCCTACCTGTACACCAATTATCCCATCATCTTTGCCGGGTATTTATCGCTATTCTTTACAGCTCTGAATCTTTTTCCAATCGGGCAGTTAGATGGCGGGCATATCCTTTATGGTTTAATCGGTGACAAAGCCTTCAATATTGTGTCTCCTGTTCTATTTACCGGATTTGTATTTTATGCGGGTCTG
Organism: Cyanobium sp. NIES-981; assembly: GCA_943368815.1. Classification (GTDB taxonomy): domain Bacteria; phylum Bacteroidota; class Bacteroidia; order Cytophagales; family Spirosomataceae; genus Emticicia. The sequence goes on along the minus strand of CALRLS020000509.1, from coordinate 1,662 downwards.
GGCTTTTTTAAGGTAGAAGAGTTTTTCACATCAGATACAGTCATCATCGGTAAATTTATTGTCTATATTGGTTTCGTCTATCTCTGTTTTTCCAGAATTACCGAAAATCTGATTACAAATTTGCTGATAAGCCTGAGTGTTGTTGTGATTCAGTTAATAATCAGCTATTTTTACCCCACAATTGAAGGGTATTCAGGATTTTTAGCGTTTGGCCTCATGATTGGCCGATTTCTGGGAATCTATCACCCACCGACCCATGACAAGCAACCACTTACCTTAGAAAGACAGATTTTAGGCTGGCTTGCATTGTTGGTTTTTATTTTGTGCTTTGCACCAAAGCCTTTAACAATTATTATACAACATGCTTAGATGGCTTTCAGGATACATTTTCAGATTAGCCGGATGGAAAACAGTAGATAAACTTCCCTCTGATTTGAAAAAAGGTATTTTTGCAGTAGCACCGCACGCAACCTGGTATGATTTTCTGGTTGGTGTGGGTGCTCGTTCTGATTTAGATAAATCAATCAAGTATTTAGGCAAAGCCGAACTGTTTCGCCCCCCTTTTGGTTGGCTTTTCAGGGCTTTAGGTGGTACACCCGTGATACGCTCGCGTAGTACAAACTTTGTGCAACAGGTGGCAGAAACCTTTAACAGCCACGAAAGCCTTTTTGTGGCAATAGCTCCCGAAGGCACCCGTAAGAATGTAGGAAGACTTAAAACAGGTTTTTATTATATGGCTCATGCAGCCAAAGTTCCCATTATTATGGTTGGTTTTGAGTATCCAACCAAAACTGTTTTTGTTGAAGAACCTTTCTACACAAGCGGAGATTTTGAAGCAGATATGCGAAAATATTTTATTCCTTTTTTTAAACAGATTCAGGGTGTACACAAAGACTGGATTGCTAAATATGAAAAAGGAGAGTTTAATTGAATAGTATATTTTCCACTACTATAAATTACTTGTTTTGTGTGCACTAAAAGAATTACTTTAATTGTTAGTCTGCTGTTTTCTGCGTTTTTTGCTCTTGCACAAACCCCAACAGCACCAGTCATTGGTTTGTATAATTGTGGGTTGAATTATCAGACTCCCATTCTAAATAAAGTTTTCAATGCTTATTTATACGACTTTGGAGTTGGGATAATGACTTTTAACGATGGCTCTTATCTTATGGCCGGAACAAGTGAGTCTTATCCTTATCAACAAAAAACAGCACCTAATAAGGGGGGAGATGATTATTGGATAATAAAATCAGACGCGTCCGGAAACATCATATGGGATAAATCTATTGGAGGTGATAGTGATGATTTATTGCGTGAAATAATCAAAACTAACGATGGAAATTTTATACTTGCCGGAACTAGCTCTTCAGGTAAGAGCTCCGATAAATCAATAAGTTCCAAAGGTGGTGACGACTATTGGATAGTAAAAATTGATGTAAACGGCAATAAAATATGGGATATGAGTTTTGGTGGAGAGGGTGGGGATGTTTTACGAGACATCATTCCAACAGAAGCTGGCGGCTTTTTTTTAGGTGGATACAGTGATTCACCAATATCCGGAGACAAGACTTCTTCAAAAGGTGGGACTGACTACTGGGTTGTAAAAATAGATTCCAGTGGTAATAAAATCTGGGATAAAACCTTCGGCGGAGCAGATTATGA
>CALRLS020000508.1:0-4081 GCA_943368815.1 Cyanobium sp. NIES-981 | reverse complement strand
TGGAGCAGAGAAATCAGACAAAATCATGGAGCGGATACCCGAACCGATAAAGTTTTTGTCATGGCCGAATTGTAAAGTGAGATTTTTCAGGGCTTTAAAAGTAATATAGCCCCTTGCCGAAAAGAAATCAGTTAGTAATCTGGTTGAATCACCATCAGGAATTTTGGTGAAACCTTCATACGGGAAACCATTATACAATCGGGAGTATGCTCTCACATATTCTGGATTAGCAATCTGATTTTCGGTCATCATTGTATAAAATCCTAATTTCTTATTCAGATTGCCTCGTACTTCTACACCACGGGTATTAGTAAACGGCTGATTATCTACACTATTATCGTTACCAAATCCAAATTGTAAAATAGGGCTGATATGTATATCAAAATCATCGTTTTGGAAATAGTAAGCGTCTGATTTTTTTTGAAAGAAATATTTAAGAAATGGTTTTTTGGTATTGTTCTGATTTGCTTTAGTTTCACTTATTCCATCAGGATATGCGTCAGAAAGCCATTCCCAACTATCGTTCTGTAGATAAGTCAGATTAAAAAGGTCCGTTGCAGAAAGTTTGGAAGAAGAATCTTTTTCTAAATCAACGGTCAGCCCTACCAGATCTTTGCGACTGACAGGCTTAACATTGCTAAAAAACTTATTGGAGAGTTTTCCGCTTTTTATTTCATACCGTTCGATGAAATGTAAATAATCGTTATTCAGCGGAGTAAAAGTACTTTGTGCCGAAGAACTAAAAGAAATTACTCCCAGGAAAAAGATAAAACTCAAACGCATTAAAATATGTTCTTTTATCAGGCCTAGAGCATGTATAAATATGCGCTTAAGCTATTTGTTGCGAAAATACGGATAATTCCTTAGTTTATATTGCAGATAGTGTAAATTTGTAAAATTAATTGATAAAATACGTATATATATTTTACGCTAAATTAATACTAACAGAAACTGCAGGCTTGGGTCAATTATAGGGGCCATAAACATGTATATTATTTTATGAAATCATTTGTTATTCCTGAAATTTATAAGAGTACAATTATTGGCAAAATAAAAGAGATACGCCGAACCAAAGACCGGTTGAAAAAAGATTTTTCGCCGACTGTCTTGGATTTAGGCCCTGTCAGATTCCTGATTGCACGCCATTTCGGGTTTTGCTATGGTGTAGAAAATGCCGTTGAGATTGCTTATAAAACGGTGAATGAAAATCCGGATAAGCGTATCTTTTTATTAAGCGAAATGATTCATAATCCTGATGTGAACGCCGATTTGCAATCGCAGGGAGTGAAGTTTCTGATGGATACCAATGGAAATCAATTAATTGACTGGAATGAACTCAGCCCTGAAGATGCCGTAATTGTACCTGCGTTCGGAACTACGCTGGAAATTCAGAAGCAATTAGAATCTTTGCAGATTGACCCTTATAAATACGATACAACCTGCCCCTTTGTAGAAAAGGTATGGAACCGGGCCACACAGATAGGAGAGAGGGGATACAGTATTGTAGTACACGGTAAACCTAAGCATGAAGAAACACGTGCTACTTTTTCGCATAGTAAAGAAAATGCGCCTACGATAGTAGTCAATGATATGAGTGAGGCTCAACTATTGGCCCGGTATATTACAAAGTCTTTGTCTAAGGAACAATTCTATCAGGATTTTGCGGGTCAGTATTCGCAAGGTTTTGACCCGGATACTGATTTGGCAAGGGTCGGTGTGGTAAATCAGACTACCATGCTTGCTTCTGACACGCAGGCCATTGCCGATTATCTGAAACAGGTAATGACAGACTATTATCAATTACAGCCCCAGGAAGTAGAAAAGCATTTTGCCAATACCCGTGATACTCTTTGCTATGCTACTAACGATAATCAGGAGGCTACTTATGGCTTGCTGAAAAATGAAGCTGACTTTGCAGTAGTAGTGGGCGGCTACAATAGTTCCAATACATCGCATCTGGTAGAATTATGCGAAGAGAAACTCCCGACTTTCTTTATACAGTCGCAGGATAAAATTTTAGATAAAAATCTTATTCAGCATTATGACCTGCATAGCAGACAGGAAATCACAAGTGAGTTTATTCCTGAGCAGGAGAAAACTACCATACTCCTTACTTGCGGCGCTTCATGCCCCGATGCAGTGATGGAAGCGGTCTTAATAAAGATTTCATCTTTTTTTAATATTACAAAGGAAATAAGCGAAGCAATTGAGGCGTTAGAGTAATATAAGTGTGAAGATTACAGGATATTGTTGAACTATTTTTTAATAAAAAATTAAAGTTTTTTGTTTTATATATTGAAAAAATATTCAGTAAATTTACACCTACTAGTCGCTATAACCATTCTAACCAACATGATGATTTATGAAAATGTTAGACTATGTGAAAGTGATCCTGGAAAAAGTAAGTTTCGAAAGTAGTTTGTTTGAAAAAGAATTAAAAAAAGCATTAAAACTATTATCTTTCCGAGAAGTACGTGAATTGAAAAAATGGTGTTATGAAAAATTCGGAAGTATTTATCGGGGAATTTTGAACAAAACTTTCCGCCGGACACAGCCAAGTGTTTAGAAAAAAGCCTCTCAGCGCACTGAGAGGCTTTTTTAATGCCTTGTCACGGCCCTATTACATTATTTTATTAATAGCATAATAATTATAGTCATTCAATAATTGCTTCTGAAACTAATAATTACTATAAATGTCTTCAATTTTCATTGAATCTGAATCATTTTGAGCTTACCAAGGCCAGACTGCCATTGGAAAAGCGTTTACACTAAAAAGAACCTCATCTTCGCAAGCCTACGAAAGCGTCTTAAAGAGATGGTAAGATTAATTTTATAAATAAGTAAACAAACCCAACAAAGAAATGTTTTAATAATAAAAGCTTTATAAGTAATGACAGAGTCGAAGAAAGTACTCATCTCAGGGGCTAGTATTGCAGGTCCTACACTGGCCTTCTGGCTGGCCAAAGCTGGCTTTACAGTTACAGTTGTCGAACGGTCAGAGTCTCTTCGGTTGGGGGGACAAAATATTGATATTAGTGGTCCAGCCCAGAAAGTGATTCAGAAAATGGGCATTGAAGATAACATTCGAGAAGCTAACACAGGCGAGGTAGGATTACAGTTCGTTGGAAGTGACAATCAGCCGAAAGCCTCGTTTCCGAAAGATAAGGCAATCACCTGGACTCAGGAACTAGAGATTATAAGGGGCGATTTAGTCCAGATTCTTTATGAGAACACAAAAAAAGACGTAACCTATCAGTTCGGAGATTGGATTAAGATGCTGGAACAGCACCCTGATTACATAAATGTAACATTTGCGAGTGGCAAAACAGAAACCTTTCAACTCGTTATCGCAGCTGAAGGTGCCCATTCGAGCACACGTGAATTGGTATTCGGGAAAGAAGCTATATTTGAGTACGTAGGCTTATATATGGCCTATTTAACTATTCCACGTCAGAAAAGCGACAGTAATTGGTGGCGCTGGTATAATGCTGTCAAGAGCCGGGTTTTAATGTTACGCCCCGACAATCAGGGAACCATGCGAGCTTCCGTCGCATTCCTGGAAGCCGAAAAAGGGTATGAAAAACTTTCGCGCGAACAGCAGATAAGCTTGCTCAAAATCAAGCTGGCAGGTGCGGGTTGGGAAGCTGACCGGATCAGCAAAGCCTTAGATAGCTCTGAGGACCTTTACTTAGACAAAATTGGCCAAATCAAGGCACCAAAATGGTCAGTCGGACGAGTGGCGATGATTGGCGATGCGGCCTACTGTCCTACACCACTAACTGGTAAAGGGACTACGCTTGCCATAGTAGGTGCTTATCTACTGGCTGGAGAATTAGCCAGACACGAAAAACATGAAGACGCATTTGCTGCCTATGAAAAACGGATGCGTCCTTATGTAGAAAAGGTGCAGAAATTACCCCCGGGTATACCCTGGATTGTGTACCCAAAAACCTCGTTTGGTGTGTCCGTACTTAATACATTAGTTGGGCTTTTTGCCAGCCGGTCGGTTCAAAAACTGGTTGGCCTGTTTGCCCTTAAGCCCAAAGAAAATAGCAAGCAGGAAATAGACCTTCCGGACTTT
>CALRLS020000507.1:0-4114 GCA_943368815.1 Cyanobium sp. NIES-981 | reverse complement strand
CATTTCTTTTCCGCTACTGGCCTAATGAGCGTTTTTCCCGAATGCTAGTAAAAACTAATCCCAATCAAGTGCATGAAGCCATTGCTTTTATTGAGAAATTCTACAAGCAATATGAGAAACAAACGGCTCCGCAATATGAATTCTTAGATCAGGCCTTAGATAACCAATACAGAGCAGAGCAACGAACCGGAAAAATTGTATTGTATTTTTCAGTGTTAGCCATTTTTGTTTCAAGCTTAGGCTTATTTGGCTTAGCTACTTTCTCGGCCGAGCAGCGCACCAAAGAAATTGGCATCAGAAAGGTATTAGGAGCAAGCGTGATTAGCATCACCACTTTGCTATCAAAAGATTTTATCAGGCTAGTACTGGTAGCCAATAGCATTGCATTTCCAATTGCTTTTTATGCCATGAATAGCTGGCTGAAAGATTTCGCCTATCGCATAAGTATCGAATGGTGGGTTTTTGTAGTAGCAGGTGTACTAGCGATTGTCATTGCATTATTAACAGTCAGTTACCAGGCTATCAAAGCCGCCTTAATGAACCCGGTGAAGACTTTGAAGAGTGAGTAAAGCCGCCCCCGCCCCTAAAGGGGAGCTAAGAACAAAAACGACTTTACCAAGTCTTTATGGAATTGAGAAAAGAACTATGAACATTTTAAAAAAGTCCCCCTTTAGGGGCTAGGGGTTTATGCCAAATCCTCCCCATTGGGCAGATAAATTATTGGAATGGTTTTGTGCTCCTCATCTACTGGAAGAGGTGCAGGGGGATTTGCATGAACGATTTCAGAAGAATGCAAGGGTATTTGGAGAAAAAACGGCTCGTCGGGATTATATCATTAGTGTTTTAGGTTTTATCAGGCCTTTTGCCCTGATACGGAAAAAAGAATTATCTCCATCCTTATATAACAAAATTATGATAAGCAATTATTTTAAAATCGCATTCAGGAATCTCCTGAAATACAAAGGATATTCTTTTATTAACATTATCGGATTAGCTACAGGTATGGCAGTTGCTATGCTCATTGGCTTATGGATACATGACGAACTAAGTTTCAACAAGAATCATCAGAATTATGATAAAATTGCACAAGTGAGAATCAGAGAAGTTGACAAGGATGGGGTTGGTATAAGCAGTTCTGTACAATATCCATTGCTCACAGATTTACAAACCAACCATCGTGCTAATTTTAAGCATATCGTTGCAACTTCATGGGGCATTGACCATATCTTATCTTTCGGAGAAAACAAGGTAGCTCGGAAAGGATACTACATGAGTGAAAAAGCGCCTGAAATGCTGACGCTGAAAATGCAATACGGTACGTGGGATGGTTTAAACGAACTTAATTCCGTGATGCTTTCTGTCTCTACTTCACAAGCACTTTTTGGCGATGTCAATCCTGTTAACCAGATAGTCAAAATTAATAACGAATTGAATGTGAAAGTGACAGGAGTATATGAAGACCTGCCGTTGAATTCTAAATTTTACGAAGTCAAATTTATATCTCCTTTCGATTTATGGGTCAACCAGAATAAATGGTTACGAGAAAAAGCAGTGAGTGATTGGGATAATCACTTTTTGAGAGTTTATGTTCAACTCAATGACAAAACTGATTTTGCTCAGGCTACATCTAATATCAAAGATGCCGTTTTAAGCAATTTAGGTGATAGTTTTAAAGAACAGGCCAAGCTCAATCCACAAGTGTTTTTATTACCGATGGGAGACTGGCACTTGCGCAACTATAGCGATGGACAGGTCGATACCGAACCTATGCGTATGGTATGGCTGATTAGTATTATAGGTGCTTTTGTCTTGTTGTTAGCGTGTATCAATTTTATGAACTTAAGCACAGCACGCTCTGAAAAACGTGCTAAAGAGGTAGGTGTGCGCAAGGCTATCGGCTCGATGAGGACACAGCTCATCTGGCAATTTCTCAGTGAGTCATTTTTAGTAGTTGCTTTTGCATTCTTATTATCGCTTCTTTTTGTGGGTCTTAGCCTTAATTGGTTCAATCAACTGGCCGCCAAAGAGATGACCGTCCCTGTTGCCAATCCTTATTTCTGGTTATTAAGTTTTGGATTTATTCTTATAACCGGTCTTTTGGCTGGTAGTTATCCAGCTTTATATCTTTCTTCATTTCAACCAGTTAAGGTGCTTAAGGGTACATTCAGAGTAGGACGTTTTGCTTCTTTACCGCGCAAAATTCTGGTGGTGGTGCAATTCACGGTTTCAGTTACCCTGATTATAGGCACAATCATCGTATTCAAGCAAATCCAGTTTGCTAAAAATCGCCCGGTAGGATATAACCGTGATGGAGTAATTATGGTAGATATGAAATCAGGCGACTTTTACGGTAAACATGATATACTAAGAAATGAGTTAATAAGTACGGGTGCAGTAATAGAGATGGCTGAATCAATGGGGAAACCAACTAACATATGGTCTGGTAATGGGGGCTTTGAATGGAAAGGTAAAACCCCGGCTATGGATGATAGCTTTGGAACTTTGGTAGTAACACCCGAGTATGGTAAAACCATTGGCTGGCAGTTTACACAAGGCCGGGATTTTAAAAGAGAGTTGGCATCAGACTCCTCTGGCCTGATTATCAATGAGGCGGCTGCCAGATACATGGGTTTGAAAGATCCGGTAGGAGAGGCCGTAAGCTGGAAGTTTCAGAATCAGCAAATGAGGTATTACAAAATCTTAGGCGTGATTAAAGACATGGTAATGGAATCGCCTTATGAACCTACAAGCCCTGTTCTATTCATGATAAGGGGGCATGGAGGAACCAATGTGATAGATATTAAGATTAACCCGGCTGTGAGTGCCAGCGAAGCATTAACAAAAATAGAATCAGTTTTCAAGAAATTGATTCCGACTGCACCTTTTGAATACAAATTTGTAGATGAAGAATATGACCGAAAATTTGCAGCAGAAGAACGCATCGGTCAGTTAGCTAATTTCTGTGCTATACTGGCAATCCTGATTTCCTGTTTAGGTTTATTTGGGCTGGCTTCTTTCGTAGCCGAGCAACGTATCAAAGAAATCGGAATCCGCAAAATACTGGGTGCATCAGTAAGCAATCTATGGGCTTTGCTTTCGAAAGATTTTGTGTTCCTTGTCATTATTTCCCTATTCATTGCTTCGCCAATAGCGTATTATTTCATGCATCAATGGATACAGAAATATACCTATCACACCGAAATATCCTGGTGGGTTTTTGCCTCAGCAGGCTTCGGAGCAATGATTATTACCTTATTGACAGTAAGTTATCAGGCCATTAAAGCTGCATTGATTAACCCGGTAAAGACTTTGAAGAGTGAGTAAAGAATTGAGTGATTGAGTGAATGAGCGATTGAGTGATTATTTATTGTATTCAATTTTTTAGTATCAATTAAATAATAAGTTGTAATTAATTATTTCTATTTGTGCACCATTGTGTACGTCGAGTACATCGTGGCAAATTATTGTTTTTTTGCCACGACGTACACAATATTTCACGGGGACACCCAGTCGATGTTTCACAATTCGCTTGCTATAATTTGTATTTAGTACTTAACAAATAGTTATAACTTATTATTTATCCATTACTTAATCACTCATTCACTAAATCACACAATCACTCAATAAATAGCTACCCAAAATAATATGAATCCACGACCTCCCCATTGGGCAGATAAATTATTGGAATGGTTTTGTGCGCCTCATCTGCTGGAGGAGGTGCAGGGGGATTTGTATGAGCGATTTCAGAAGAATGTGAGATTGTTTGGCGAGAAAACAGCCCGCAGAGAATACATTATCAGTGTTTTAAGATTTATCAAACCCTTCGCACTGAAAAGAAAAACAGAAATATCATCTACTTTATATACACAAATTATGCTTAGCAATTATTTTAAAATCGCGTTAAGGAATCTACTCAAATACAAGGGGTATTCCTTTATTAATATTTTCGGTTTGGCTGCTGGTATGGCTGTAACCATGCTCATAGGCTTATGGGTATATGACGAGGTATCGTACGATAAACACTTCAGGAATTATGACCGTCTCGGGCATCTCTTTCAGTTTGTTAAATTCGATGTAGAAAAATCTACTTATGATGTAATGCCGATTCCATTGG
>CALRLS020000506.1:0-4119 GCA_943368815.1 Cyanobium sp. NIES-981 | reverse complement strand
AGTTTTATGCATTTTTATAGTCCCAATTAGAACTCAATCCTTTTCTACATGACTGCTTCCTGATAAATTCGAACTTACCTGTGGATTGCCACGGTACCGTACTTTACTTGCACCGCTTGCTCTTATATTCAATTTCTCACTTACATTAACACGGCATGTACTAGCGCCTGATACATCTAATGTCGCTTTGTCAACCAGTGTATCAAAAGCATTTAATTTAGAAGCACCTGATAAATCTACTTCCATTTCTTTGCCGCTTCCATTTAAGTCCAGTTCTGATGCACCTGATAAATCTACTTCGTAAAGTCTTGCTTTAGCCGAAACCGTAGCATTTGAAGAACCTGACAAATCGATTTTCAAGGCAGCAAGATCTTCGAAACCCTCTACAAATGAAGTAGTAGCTCCGGAGAAATCAATCTCTTTGACGGTTGGCATTTCAATGTCAATCTCCATACGGTATCGTCTTATACGCCATTTTGTATAATAGATTTTCAATTCTCCACTACTTACTTTGACAATTAAATCCTCAATGTCCCGGCTGTCACCCTTTGCCTTTATCCTGAAATCGCTTCCTTGCTTTACGTTAATATTAAAGGCATTACCCATCTCCAACTTATCAAAATTTTTAAAGTCAAAAGATTTCTCTTCCGGATTCCTGGGTTCGATGCCCTGTTGTAAAATCTCACATGAACTGATGCTTAATGCAATCAACGTAATGGCTAACATTCTGCCTAATCTTAGTTTTTTCATAATAGTATTTTTTTGTATTTGCCTCTATGACAAACGAGAAAAGACATACCCCTATTGGAAGTGATATTTTCTAAAGAAAATTTCTATCTCTTCGGTTAAGAAAAAATATAAGCGATTAAATAAAACAGTTGTTAATTTAAAGGTATTTTGCCTGAAAATTTTAAGATTATTTTACCTATGAAGAATAAAGAGCCGCTAATATTCAGGCTTTGCGCAGGTGTGCAAATAGACTTTGTTTAACCTATCAACGACAGATCTGAAAAGTAAAGTTGAAGTTAAATACCAAGTTCAATATTATTTATCTAGCTTAAATAAAAGATTGGATATATTCTAGCAAAAGACCAGGGCTTTGATGATTGTCCAGCCTGGAACTGAAGCCTAATAAAAAATAAAAGTAAAAATTAACAACTAAAAGCCAAATAGAATTCGGTCAAGCCCGATATTAGCTGATAGTAGTACAACCGATGATTGTTATTCCGTCCCGCCAGCCTTGCGGCAAACCATTTGTTGTGCAGTCGTACATTGCTTTGCATAGTCAAATTACTCGCTTCACTAAAGGAATTTTACGAATCAGCCCAACTAGCATGTAGGAAAATACAATACTTAAAATACAGGCCATAACATATTTAATAGTTGGTTTAAGTGTTAAAGATTCCAATATAATAGTAACACCAACTACAACAGCAGAATGGAAAATATAAACCCCGTATCTATTTTCTCTTAATATTAATAAAATAGAATTTGTAGCGTTGAGTTTTTTCTTAAATAGATGAAGAAGAAAACCAGAAAAACCAATACACAAAAAGATTTGGGCAAATGAAAGAGAAACAGATTCCCAGCTAAGGCCCATAAATTTATTAATTAGAGGCGGGTGCTTTGTAAGAAGATAAATAATCACATAAAAGTAGGTGGCTGAAATAAGTGAGATGGGAAACCAGGTTATTGCCACCTTTCTGGAAAGATCATCAAGCCAACCTTTTCTATATACTAATAGTCCAATTGCATACATGAAAATGTAAGGAGTGATATTGGAAAACTCTATGCCGATAAAATTTTGTCCAAGTGGAAAAAATTGTCGCACCAGGAATGTAAGACTACTGCATAGAATAATAATAGTCAATATATTTACATGTGTGGGGATATTATCTGATAGACATTTTGAAATAGAAAAATGAGGCTTTATTAATTTCCAATAGCAAATATATAATAACTCAAAAGTTATCAACACTAGAATAAACCACACATGAGAAGTATACGGTTTAGTGTTTTGTAGTAATACATAATTAAACCATGACAATTGAGTTGTCTTATTATGGATTTCAATATAATATAAAATACTTGGGGCAAGAATAGTCATTACAAATAACAATGGTACCACCAGGCGAATTAATCTTGCTTTTATAAATTTACGTAGCCCTTTTTTCTCTAATGAAGGAATTGTTAAAAAAGCGGAAATGAAAAAGAAAAGGCTCATTGAAAAGGATGCCTCGACTCCAGTTAAGGCTGAAAGGAAAATTTGGATTGTGCCAGTTAGTTTTTCAGATGTAACATAGCACCAGCCGCCCATTGTCCCGTAGCCAATACTAACATGATGGAGTACAACCAGAATGGACAAGAATATCATTAGATTATCTAAATAATAAAGTCGTTTCATTAGTTACATCTAATTTGGCATTATAAATATATGTTTTGATAAGTGATTTGTATGTATGCTGCACAACGAACAGGTATTGCTGCAAGGGTGGAATTCATTGATTGTCTTGCCGGGAACTACTGCCAACTAAAGATTTAAAAGTACAATATAAGAACTAAAAGCCCAACAGAATTCGGTCAAGTTCTAACCAAAGTACATCCATGCAAACAGCCGAGGTTTGAACGTCATGCCCTGCTCGCTGCTATACTTTTGTTAGCAGCAGGGATCTTTTCTGGAAAGGGTCTTGAATTGTTATTTAAAATAAGGCTGCATCTCTTTCATAGTAGAAACAATATAACCAAATGCATCATTCGAAGTCTTCCATTTACCGGTTCGATTATAATTTCCACTTGTAAATACAATCAGCATATCCATAGACCTCCAAAAAAATATATTCTGTCCACCATAACCACTCGCATAAGGTATATCTTCTTTATATTTATTTAAGTCAGTTTTCGATTTATATAAAACCATGGGATCTGTCCAAAATTGAAAACCGTAGCCAGGTTTTATCTCTACATTTTCCGAAGGTCTGTAAACCTCGGCATTCAAAGAGTGTCTTACCCATTGTGAATCTAATACCTGCATATTGCCCCATTTGCCATAGTTCAAATACAACTGCCCGAACTTGGCCAGATCCCTTGGCCGTAATTTGAGGCCCCATGCGGCAGCGATGAGGTTTTCATTGTGAGGCATTTTGCTCCATGTATACTTGCTGATACCTAAAGGAGCAAACAGGTTCTTCTCGGCAAATTTATCCAATCGTTCACCAGTAGCCTTCCTCAATATCTCTGCTAAGAGCATCGCACTGGCGGCACTGTAATTCCAAAGGGTACCTGATGTGGAAGTAAGCTTTCGGCTTAAAATAAATGAGATGGGGTCATTACTTGCGTCCATTTTGATTTGGGTGTTTGCGGGATTGAAATAAGAAATTTTTTCATCCCATTCTAACCCACTTGTCATGGTTAACAGGTGCCGGATTGTTATTTTTCTTTTAGCCGAATCGAAATATTTTTCATATTCTTTAAAGTAAGAGAATATCGGTTCATCAATACTTTTGATAAAGCCCTGTTTTAAGGCAATACCTATGCACGCAGAAGTGAAGCTTTTTGAAATACTCCTGCATTCATGCAGATCGTCAATCGTATGGTTTACATAACGCGGTGATGCTTCGCCCTCAATATTATCTTCACCTGCGAAATAATTTTCGTATACCAGTTTGCCGTGCCTGAGAATGAGCAGGCTGTGGATATTGGGAAAGGTGTCAGCAAGTATCTGCTGGGTAAGTATTACTATTTTACCGGTGTCCATACCTTCATTGTACATCGCATCTACTGGCAGCCCATCGGAAAGTTGTTTAGGTTGCACATAAGAATAAAAAGTGGGGCGGTCATGAGATTGATGACATGCTGCCAGGATAAACATTCCTGTTGCAAACACTAAAAGCCAGCATGTTGTTTTTGTCTTACACATTTTGTAAATCCTTTAAGATAAATGCCATAGTTATAACAAAATGATTATCAGCAATTCTTTTTCGAGTGCACAACTTTTATTTTCTGGTTCAATCACCATAGGTCAGGTAATATAAACTTGACGCTAACTCATAAATATACGAAAGTTTTGCGGTCCGTCACAGCGGTCGAACTTTTTGTATTTTTGGTATTAAACTAAGATTG
>CALRLS020000505.1:0-4122 GCA_943368815.1 Cyanobium sp. NIES-981 | reverse complement strand
ATCATGTCTTAAATTTTCTCTTTCTTCGCTATATACGCTGCTCCAATCAAGGCTGCTAATAATAGCAAGCCTATTATTTCAAAGGCAAAAACATAGTTGGTCATTAACTCCACTCCTATTTTCTGAACAGTTGTGCCCTGATGCATTTCTTTACTGACTAAATGGAAATTAGCTGCAAAAATCACCTTCAAAAAGCCTAAGAATAATAATACCGCCACAATAGTCACCCAAAAGCGGTTGTGATGACTCACTAAAATTTTGTTCAACTGATTGGACTTCTGTTGCTCTTTCTTCTTGTTAGTTAGCATAATACCAAAAATCATCAGAATCAGAATACCTCCCACATAAATCATAATCTGACTAACTGCTAAAAAATCTGCCCCGGCAAAAACGTATAAGGCTGCCACTCCCAAAAGCGTAACCAATAGGCTAAATGCTGCATACAGCACATTTCTGGTAAACAATAAATAGACAGCCCCACCTATGGTAATAGATGCAAAGGCGAAAAATGCTATTTGCAATACTAATTGCTGGTCGATATTTTTCAATAAATCTTCGATATGTATTATTCAGGTTTTTTAGCTTGAATTTTCAAGGTTGGTTTGAAAACAGGTTTCGGCTTTGGGGTTTCTTCTTCTGTCTTTTCCTCTTTCAATTCTTCTGTTACCGTATTTTCAACTGATTTGGGAGCAGTTTTAAAAACAGGTTTAAAAGATGCTCTTGATTTTGCTTCTTCCTCTGTCTTTTCTTCTTTTACTTTTTCCGGCACTGCATTCTCAACTGGCTTAGGTGCTGGTTTGAATACAGGTTTAAAAGATGCTCTTGGCTTTGTTTCTTCCTCTGTCTTTTCCTCTTTTACTTCTTCCGGTGCTGTATTTTCAACCGGCTTTGGCGCAGTCTTGAATACAGGTTTGAAAGAAGTCTTTGGTTTAGGGGCTTCGTCTTCTGTCTTTTCTTCTTTTATTTCCTCAGGGGCTATATTCTCAACTGTCTTTGGTGCTGTCTTCATTACAGGCTTGAAGACCGGTTTAGGTTTAGGCACTTCTTCCGCCGCTTTCTCTTCTTTTACTTCCTCCCTTTCTACAATTGCAGGTTTTACTACAGGCTTAAAGTTTGGCCTGAATGCAGGCTTAGGTGTATCTGTTGAGATACTTGTATCAGCCGCCGTCTTCTCTTTTGGTGCGGCTTTCAGCGCTTCTTTTTCAGCTACAAACTGTTCATATAATTTCCTTTTCTCATCTGCTTCCTGTGGTGAAAGATTCGCAAATTCGAAGTTCATCTGCGTAATGTCTACCACACTGAAATCATACTTGTTTGTCATGGTAAGGCATTCTGTCGGGCAAACGGTTGTACAAAGCCCGCAGAAACAGCATTTAGCCATGTCAATATCAAACTTAGCTGCATATAAACGAATCGGAGATCCATCAGAAGCATAACTTATGATTTCAGAAGACTTAATCGGCTCAATGTCAATACAATCAACGGGGCAAATCTTGGCGCATTTATCGCATACAATACAGTCATCAATCTCACAATCCAGTTGATAACGTCCGTTATCAGGCACCAACATTGATTCATGCGGAAACTGGAGAGTTGTAATCCCTGTATCCTGCACAAAATAATCCGGATTCTGTATCGAAATGGGTGTTCTGCTTTGGCGGGCATTCCAGAAATGCCGGAACGTAAGGCTCATGCCTTTCACAGTTGTTCGTATCCCAAGTCTTATATCTCTAAAATATCCCATTCAAATTTCCACTCTTTATTGCTTATATATGGATGCTATAAGCTTAAATGCTTTCGCAAATATAAGCCCAAATTTGCCATTTAATCTTTAAAACCCTAAATTTGAAAAAAAGATTTGTTATGATAAAGTACATATGTAATTGAATACATATTAATCTTTGCAATATAATAGATGGCTTAAAGTTTTATTTCCATCCAGAATTTTACAATTTAAGTATCAGCGAATCAATTCGCCGCCTAAAAGAACAAAGGTATTTTTGTTATCTTGCCGGACTTAAGTCCGGCTTACTAGTAAAATTATTCCTTTGTTACCTTAGTCACCGAATTCATTCGGTGAAAGTAATGCAAAATACATTTTATATTAAAGGATAAACACCTTTCAACAATGCGACAATTATTTACTCTCACATTAGAGCCGGAAGTGGCTCTTGACGACGTGGCCTTACGCCAATTTCTTCTCAAACAGGTTTCTTTGCCCGATACAACCGAAGACGTTCATATTCAGAAACTCCGCCAATCTATTGATGCCCGTAACCGTCAGGTGAAAGTAAATATAGAGGTAGAATTATATGTAGGAGAAAAACCTGCGCAGGTAATGGAGTTTCAAAAAAATTATCAGGACGTCAGCAAAAATAAGCAGGCTATTATCGTGGGAGCTGGCCCTGCCGGATTATTTGCCGCTTTGCGCCTGATTGAATTAGGTATTAAACCAATAGTTTTAGAGCGGGGCAAGGATGTACAAAGCCGGAGAAGAGACTTATCGGCTATCAATAAAGACCATATTGTAAACCCTGATTCGAATTATTGTTTTGGAGAAGGAGGAGCAGGTACTTATTCAGACGGAAAACTTTATACACGCTCCAAAAAGCGGGGAGATGTGAGGCGAATTCTGGAAATACTGGTAGCTCATGGCGCTACTTCGCAAATTCTAGTAGATGCACACCCACATATCGGCACCAATAAATTACCTAATGTAGTAGCCGACCTGAGAGAAAGTATTTTAAATGCCGGAGGAGAAATTTATTTTAATACAAAGGTCACCGACCTGAAAATTGTCAATAAGCAGATAAAAGGCGTAAGTACTGCCGATGGAAGGGAGTTCCCCGGATTAGCCGTTATTCTGGCCACTGGCCATTCTGCAAGAGATATTTTTGAATTATTGTTTCGTAAAAACATCTTCATTGAGGCCAAACCTTTTGCCATGGGTGTGCGGGTAGAGCACCTCCAATCTTTGATAGACCAGCACCAATACCACAGACCGGAAAGAGGCATACTGCCTGCCGCTGCATATAGTCTTGTCACCCAGACCAATTATAAAAATATACAGAGGGGTGTATTCAGTTTTTGTATGTGTCCGGGAGGTTTTATCGTTCCGGCATCGACTGACGAGGGGGAATTGGTTGTAAATGGTATGTCGCCTAACAGACGAGACTCCAGATATGCCAATTCGGGCATAGTAGTAGCCATTAACGAAACAGACTGGCAGAAAAATAAAAGTGCAGGGCCTTTAGCAGGCTTAGAACTGCAAAAAGAAGTTGAGCAGAAAGCTTTTCAATATGCTTTAAAGAGCCGACAGTTTGCTGTGATGAATCAGGAGAAAAACCAGAATGCCGCAAATCAACATTGTCAGTTAGCCCCTGCTCAAAGGCTGCAGGATTTTCTGAATGGTAAGATTTCATCGGCTTTGAACCCCACCTCTTATCAACCGGGACTTGCTTCTTTGGATATGGCCGAAGTTTTACCGGATATTATTTCACGTCCGTTACAGGAAGGTTTTAAGCAATTTGGAAAAATGATTAAAGGTTACGTAAGTAATGAAGCACAAATAATCGGCATTGAAAGTAGGACATCGTCTCCGGTCAGGATTCCCCGTGACAAAGAAAGCCTTGAACATGTTGAAATAAAAGGGCTTTTTCCTTGTGGTGAAGGGGCAGGCTTTGCAGGTGGAATTGTATCGGCTGCGATGGATGGTGAAAGATGTGCCGAACAGGTATCCAGACTTTACGGAAATTGAGCGTGGTTTTTCAAGTTTTTTTCTTAGATTGCAGGAAACTATATATTAACCTAACGTTTCCATTACATCGTGAATTTCGCTGAATTCATCAGTAAGCTTTCCTATCGATTAAATAATTACCCATTGCCAGGGCATGAAGAAATCGTAAGGGTGATGTCGCCTAATCGTATGCGACTTAAAGGAGAACCCAATGAAAGTACTCGCAGAAGTGGCGTATTGATTTTGTTTTATCCGAAAGGCGACGACATTTACTTACCGCTAATACTGCGGCCACAGTATGATGGTGTGCATGGTGGACAAATGGCATTCCCGGGCGGTAGAGCAGAACTGAAAGACAGAAATATTCAGGCTACAGCTTTAAGGGA
>CALRLS020000504.1:0-4125 GCA_943368815.1 Cyanobium sp. NIES-981 | reverse complement strand
GACCTGTTGCGTGTTCAGTACCACCTAAATACAAGTCTACATTCTGCCAATAGTCAATGGCTTCTTTTGATGCAAACTCATTTTCATTATGGGCATCCATGTATCTGAACCAATACCAGCTACTACCTGCCCAACCCGGCATGGTGCTTAATTCATACTGTTCGCCATTATAATTCCAACCTTCGGCACGGCCTAGTGGTGGCTCTCCATCTTCGGTAGGTAAATATTTATCTATCTCAGGTAAAACCAAAGGCAAATCTTTTTCATCAATCAAGTAAGGAAGCGGAACACCGCCCGGGCCTTCATTGAAATACACAGGAACCGGCTCTCCCCAATAACGTTGACGGGCAAATACGGCATCTCTTAAACGATAATTTA
Source organism: Cyanobium sp. NIES-981 (assembly GCA_943368815.1). Taxonomy (GTDB): domain Bacteria; phylum Bacteroidota; class Bacteroidia; order Cytophagales; family Spirosomataceae; genus Emticicia. The sequence goes on along the minus strand of CALRLS020000504.1, from coordinate 3,747 downwards.
CTTTGCCTTTACCAATACCCTTTTCTTCCAGTACATCAATCAGTTTTTTAGTCGCTTCCTGGTAGCCAAGGCCATTGATAATGCCCGAATTGATATATTTGCCTTCTTTGGTAGCATCGGCCTGCGTGTCAATATCCTGTTGCGAATCAAGAATCGGTACAATCGGTAAGCCAAAATGTGTGGCAAAATTCCAGTCACGCTGGTCGCCTGATGGCACACCCATTACAGCACCCGTGCCATAACCTGCCAATACATAATCAGCAATCCAGATAGGTACTTTTTCACCGCTAAACGGATTGATACAATAACTGCCTGTAAATGCCCCGGAAACTTTCTTCACATCAGACATACGGTCAAGTTCAGAGCGTTTCTGTGTTTCAGCAATATAATCAGCAATACTTTCTTTTTGCTCAGGGGTTGTCAGTCCTGCCACTAATTCATGCTCAGGAGCCAATACCATAAACGACACACCGTAGATAGTATCTACACGTGTCGTAAAGACTTCAATTAAAGTTTCAGGTTTGTCCTCAACTTCAAATTTCACCATTGCACCAACAGAACGGCCAATCCAGTTGCGTTGCTGCTCTTTCAATGAATCCGACCAGTCAACCATTGTCAAACCACTAATCAAGCGGTCTGCATAGGCAGTAATGCGCATCATCCATTGCTGCATCTTTTTCTGAATCACAGGGTAGCCACCGCGTTCAGAAACACCATCTTTCACCTCATCGTTTGATAGCACCATACCCAAAGCAGGGCAGAAGTTCACTACTGCCTCTGAAAGATAAGTCAGGCGATATTTTAATGAAATTACATATTTCTCAGTTTCAGAATAGGTGTTCCATTCATCGGCTGTAAAGATCTTCACATCTTCATCACAAACCGCATACACTCTTTTAGTGCCATTTTGGGCAAACTTCTCATACAATGTTTCAATCGGCTCAGCTTTATCAGTATCTTTATTATACCAGCTTTTAAAGAGTTCCATGAAAATCCACTGTGTCCACTTATAATATTTAGCGTCAGATGTTCGCACTTCACGGCTCCAGTCGTAGCTGAATCCGATTTTCTTTAGCTGACTGATATAGGTACTGATATTCGCCTCTGTTGTAATGGCAGGGTGCTGGCCTGTCTGAATCGCATATTGCTCAGCAGGTAAGCCAAAGGAATCGAAGCCCATCGGGTGTAAGACATTAAAACCTTTGAGTTTTTTGTATCTTGAATAGATATCAGTGGCAATATACCCTAGTGGATGACCCACATGCAAACCTGCCCCCGATGGATAAGGAAACATATCTAATACATAAAACTTAGGTTTTGAATGGTCAATTTTTACTTCATAGGTTTTGTTTTCTTCCCAGAACAGTTGCCATTTCTTATCAATCTCACGATGGTTGAACTCCGACATAAAATATAGAATATTGTGTAAACGTTGATTGTTGAAAATTTCTGCAAAATTAGCATTTTAAGGCCGTAATTTGTTTAATTTGTCAAAAGATTATACTTGGAAACTGTTTAAGGTGAATTTTTTGACCTAAAACTTGCATTAGATAGTTTCCGAAAACTTATTCTCTAATCACTTTAAGCTAAAACTGACCATCTATGATACGCAAAATTATATTCATAATATTAATAGTATGCACATTGAGTATTGTCTATGTTTATTCTGACAAATCGGAGTCAGCCTTGGTTTTGATGACCGATTTCGGAACTAAAGACGGGGCTGTAGGTACCATGAAAGGGGTGGCATTAAAAGTAGCCCATGATTTAACAATCCATGATTTGACTCACGAAATACCTTCTTATAATATATGGGAAGGAGCCTATCGCTTACAGCAAACAGCCCCCTATTGGGCAGAAGGAACAGTATTTGTTTGCGTGGTTGACCCGGGCGTAGGCACAGAACGTAAATCAATTATGCTGAAAACCAGAGCCAATCATTATTATGTGGGGCCTGATAACGGCTTATTTACATTAGTAGCTGAAAGCGAAGGAGTGGCAGAAGTAAGAGAAATTTCAGCAGCCAACCGTTTGCCGAATTCACAGGGTTCTTACACATTTCATGGGCGTGATGTATTTGCTTTTTCAGGAGCCAGGTTGGCTTCGGGCAAAATCAGTTTCAGTGAAGTAGGGAACGCAATACCCAATAACCAACTGGTTAAGCTAAACTATCCGAAACCAAAATTTGAAAGTAATAAACTATCAGGTGGTATTCCGATACTGGATATTCAATACGGCAATGTATGGACAAATATTGATAATAAAACTTTTGCCCAATTAGGTGTTAAAGAAGGTGAGAAGCTGAGCGTGAAGCTTTTTAATAATGACAGCCTAGTATTTGATGGCCTAATGCCTTATGTACATACTTTCGGAGATGTGAAGGAAGGCGAGAATTTACTGTATATGAACAGCCTGATGAATCTGTCTATAGGTGTAAACATGGATAGTTTTGCCAATAAATATGGAGTATCAAGTGGAAATGACTGGAGAATTGAGATTTCGAAATAGCTTTATAATAACAAAAAGATGTATCAAACAATTGATACATCTTTTTGTTATAGACTTATATAATCAATGCTTATTTCTTCGAGGCTTTAGGCGCTATGAAAACAATCATACGCTTTCCTTCCAGTTTTAGTTCTCCTTCCGGTTTACCATATTCATCTAAACCTGCAATAAAACGTCTCAATAGTTCAGCGCCCTGGTCTTTAAATACAATCTGCCTTCCAACAAAGTGCACATAGGCCTTCACTTTAGCATTTTCTTTCAGGAAACTGATAGCATGTTTCAACTTAAAAGTAAAATCATGATCATCAGTCTGTGGACCGAAACGGATTTCTTTAATGACCGTTTTAGCAGCTTTCGCTTTTATTTCCTTCTGCTTTTTCTTCTGGTCATATTTGAATTTAGAATAATCAACAATTCTACAAACTGGTGGATTAGCTGTTGGAACTATCTCAACTAAATCAAGACTTTGTGCTTGTGCCATCGCCAAAGCCTGAGCAGTTTCAAAAATTCCTTGCTCAACGTTGTCGCCGACTAATCGGACTTGAGGTACTCGTATTCTAAGATTGATACGATGTTCGTCTTCTTTCTGTACTGGTCTTCTGAAATTACGATTGAATGGTTGTTGTGCCATTTAACGATTTTAAGGTTGCTAATAATTGAATTTTACGAAATTATAAAGAAAAATCATAAAAACAAACAATATTATCGTTTAACACGATTTTTTCTTATTTATTGTTTGTTTTTATGACTGATATGTGTTAAACACTATTTCTGACCAAACTGCGGTATGTTTTTGTTAATCTCTGTTTTGGCATAGGCAATGAACTCTTCAATGGTCATGGAGCCTAAATCACCCTCACCTTTTCTACGTACAGATACTCTGCCTTCTTCCGCTTCTTTCTCACCTACAATCAGCATCAATGGTAATTTGTTTACCTCTGCATCACGAATCTTGCGACCTATTTTTTCATCCCTATGGTCAACATAGCCTCTGATGTCGTTCTCCTGCAATGTCAGGAATACATCATTGGCATAATCTTCATATTTTTCCGAAATAGGCAATATGGCAATCTGGTCAGGCGATAACCACAATGGGAAATTACCCGCAGTATTCTCGATCAGAATGGCAATAAAACGCTCTAATGAACCAAACGGTGCCCGGTGAATCATAACCGGACGGTGTTTCTGGTTATCTGATCCCACATATTCCAATTCGAATCTCTGTGGTAACTGATAATC
>CALRLS020000503.1:0-4132 GCA_943368815.1 Cyanobium sp. NIES-981 | reverse complement strand
GTTTAAAAATAGGGGTGTTTTGAGCGAGCCAAATCAAATGATGAAAGCCAGAATGGAATTCCATAGCATCGCTATGGTTGAAATCATTTGATGCAGGCGCAGCCAAAACAACACATTTTTAAACGAAAGGAATAATCCTAAACAACTTCTTTGGTAAAAATTATTATTTGCCATCATTCAGACTATCAATTACACGTCGGATACCCGCAAAACGTGATGAATAATATTTTTCTTTTAAATAGCTTATACTAACCCCGGATTTACAGGCCGAATGGATAAATCTCAAGCCATTTTTATCAGATTCCAATACAATGCCCACGTGTGATACCTCATTCCTGCTGTTAGCATTGATTTTGAAAAATATTAAATCGCCGGGTAAAGCATCTTCCGGTGCGGTATTCTGTCCCAGTTTAAAAAGGTCTATACTACGCTGCCCCAATTTCATACCGAATTTGGCAAAGACGTAGTTTACTAAACCTGAACAATCAAATCCTTTGAGTGTTTTACCGCTCCATCTATAGCGGATACCAATAAGTTTTCGGGCGAATCGTTGTAGGTCGTCGGTTAATTTCGAATAACTCGTTTTGTCGGTTATTTCGTTTGCTGAAGTTGTAGGGGATTTTAAGGGGTCAGAGGCCTTAGAGACCAATGATGAAACGACTAACAACGAACCCAATACATATTTTTTTAGCATTATATATTGATTTGGTTCTGTTACAAAAATAGACAAATACAATGCCTAAGTCCAAAAAAACGACAAGAATAGGCAATTTATTGTTACTGAATCACAAAAAAGTACAATTTTATGTTAAAAATAAGAAAAAAAGCAAGGTATCAGCCGGAGGATTTTCAGTATCAGTTACTGAATAGCTTGTACCCAAATATATGTAAATTTTTGTAAAAAAGAATGTTAAAAAAAAACTTAGTTAAAAAAACTTAAAATTTACATACAGAAAAAAAAATATATCTATCTTCGCATCATCGTTAACTAAACTATTAGTTATTTACGCAACGCTATTACCTTTCTAAACATCTTATGAAAAAGAGTATACTTTTCCTTGCTGTGCTATTGCATTCAGCCTCATTTGTATTTGCCCAGAATCCAGCCAGATTCACCATCAAAGGTATCGCCGTCGATTCCGGCAGTGCGGTTATGCCTTTCGCCACAGTCATGCTTTTACAGCCTAAAGACTCCACCCTTGTGAACTTTGGCCGTACTGACGAAAACGGAGCATTTGAATTTAAAAACGTAAAAAAGGCCAACTACATCCTGAAAATCTCTTTTGTAGGATACATCCCTTTCCAGATTGATGTAAAACCAATCGATGGAGCGGTCAATGATTTAGGGCAACTTAAACTAAAGGCCATCGCGAAAGAATTAATGGAAGTGGTTGTTCGAACCGCCCGGGCTCCTTTGAATATAAAGGGAGATACTATAGAGTATAATGCGGCTTCCTTTAAGGTACCGCCGGGCTCATCAGTAGAAGACCTGCTCCGGAAACTACCCGGTGTACAGATTGACCAGGACGGAAATATTAAAGCGCAGGGACAGGATGTAAAGAAAGTGACCGTTGACGGGAAAAGTTTCTTTGGAAACGACCCCAAGGCCGCCACAAAAAACCTGCCAGCTGATGCGATAACCAAAGTGCAGATTTTCAATGATAAATCAGAGCAAGCCAAAGCAACAGGAGTAGACGACGGAAAGAAAGAAAAAACCGTGAACCTTGAATTAAAGGAAGAGTTTAAAAAAGGTGGATTTGGCAAAGTCACAGCCGCTGTTGGTACAGATGAAAGAGCCGAACTGAAAGGTAATTATAACAGATTTGATTCTAAGCAACAGTTCTCGGTGCTGGGTTTGGGTAATAATATTAACCAGACGGGTATCTCCAGAGACGATTTTCAGGATTTCAGAGGTAGCCAGGCCAATAACTGGGGTGATGAAGCTGATTTTGGTTTTAGCAGTGGGGTAAGATACTTTTATGATAATGATTCGGAAGAAAGCATTAATATTCCGGTTGGCGGGCGAAACTTTCAGGGTTTCTCTGAAAACTATGCCGGAGGTGCCAATTATAATTACGATACTAAAAAGACCAAGTTCAGTTCAAATTACTACTTTAGCCAGACCCAACAGTTAGTTTCCAAAAAACTTGAAAGAGAAAATTTCCTTTCAAATAATAGCTCGTTTAAAAATCTTGAAAGCAGCTATCAGAACCGTATCAGCCGGAATCACCGCGCGAGTTTACGTTTCGAAAAAACAATCGACTCTCTGAATACCCTTGTATTGATTGGTAATGGCAGAATGGGTGATGGAACAACCAAGTTTAACAGCCGACAAGAGTTTTATAGAAACGGCAGCACTACGAAATCGAACGAAACGACTATCAACAATCTGAATGATTTTAATTCCACAGCTGTAGCCCTGATAGGATTGTATCGTCACAAATTCAAAAAGAAAGGCAGAAGCTTTGCTGCAAGTGTAACCTATAATTACAATATTTCGGATGGTGAAGCAGAACAGAACTCAAATAACCAGTTATTTGATGCACCGGTTGGTTCAATTCCGACTAATATTAATCAGGTAAACTTTACAAACAGCCCCCGCCATCTGGTTAAATCAAGTTTACTTTTTGTAGAGCCTTTGTCTAAAAAATTCTTCTCTGAAACCTTCTATAATTTCAGCTTGCGCCGCGATGCTGTTGACAGAGTAGTACAGGCTACTGACGGTATCCGCATTGATTCGCTAAGCAATTATTATAAAAATGACTTTATGTTTAACCGCTTCGGTTCAAGCGTCAGATACAATTATAAGGGTATCAATATTTCGTTCGGTCTTGCAGCGCAACATTTCCACTTCACAGGTGATTTTGCCCGCAGCAAAAATGCAACCGATTTCCAACGAATCAATCGTGATATATTTGCGCTGATACCTGCTTCTACCATCAGTATCGACTTAAAAAACAACAGATATATATGGGCTGATTATAGTAAAGAAGTAAGCGAACCTGCCATCAAAGACTTACAACCAATTATCGATAATAGTAATACCCTATATATTCGTGTTGGTAACCCGAACTTATTGCCAATGAGCGCACACCAGGCCTATGTTGGTTATAATATGTTTAACCCCGGTAGCTTTACAAATATGTACATTAATGTTAACTATAGTTATAATGTCAATCAGGTTATTTATAATCAGACTGTTGACCCTGTCACATTAGTAACTACAGCTAAACCTATGAATATTTCTGGTGGGCAGAACATTGGCTCATACGTAGGCTTTGGATTCCCGATTGTAAAGACCAAAAGTACCATGAATTTCAATTTAGGAACCAATATCTCCAAAAACCTGATTTATATCAATAATGTACTGAATACCACCAATAATAATAACTATAATCTTGGTTTCCGTGTTGATCTGACACCAAGCGATAAGTTTACATTATATGCTAATGCCAATTTTGGTATAACCAATACCAAATACTCAATTAACTCAGCACAGAACCAAAAGATATATAACCATACCTTAGGCGCTGAAATGAACATCGCTTTACCAGCTGGCTTTTATTTCAGTTCAAACCTGAACTATAGAATTTATAAAAACGCCCGTTTCGGATTTGACCAACATATCCCGATTCTTTATGGCTCTTTGTATAAATTACTTGGGAAAGCGAAAAAAGCAGAGATTCGTATCTCCGGTTATGATTTGTTGAAGAAAAACATCGGTATCAACCAATATGCATATCAGAACTTCGTTTCACAAGAACAGACGCAGACACTTTCAAGATATTTTATGTTGAGTTTTACTTACAACATGAGAGGGGTAAGTGCTAAAATGCGTCGTCAGGGCTGGTACTAAAAACATATCTTAAGACTATTAACATACATACAAATGAAAGCTATCATAAAATGCGTATCCGCTTTACTAGTGTTTCTGTTCTTCACACCGATGCTCGGGTTTTCACAAAAAACCGAGGGAATGGTAGTGTATGAACGCCAGGAATTCTGGTCGAAAATCATCGGGCAATTGACCTATCTGTCGAACGAAGAAAAAGACCGTGTAAAACAAACATGGGGTAAGAATGACGAAGGCTGGAAATCAAAAACCAAGATGTTTTTCAATGCCAACGAAAGC
>CALRLS020000502.1:0-4133 GCA_943368815.1 Cyanobium sp. NIES-981 | reverse complement strand
ATATTCGGCATCATGCCTTCGGTACTTTTTCTTAATTCTTCTTTGGCTTTTTCTTCTACTTTTTCAAGCGCTTTGTTAGTAGCTGCCACAATCAGATCCTGTAAGATTTCACGCTGGTCTTTGCTAATCAGATCTTCATCTATTTCAATTTGTATCAATTGCTTTTTGCCATTCACGGTTGCCTTTACCATACCCGCACCTGATTCTCCGGTTTCGGTAATTTTACCCAGATTTTCCTGTGCTTCTTGCATACGGGACTGCATTTCTTTCATTTTGCCTGCCAGCCCGAAAATATCTCCCATGTTCATATTTATATCCGATTAAGTGATAAACAATTTCTAAACACAAAACTACAAAAAAAGGCAGTCGGTTCAGACTGCCTTCTAAAATATCATTTTAAAAGATGGTTTATTTCAATAATAAAACAGAACCTATTTTGACAAATTTTTGTCCGGCATTATCTATCCCGAAGATTTTATAGCCATAATTGCCTGCCGGTGCCGGTGTACCGTTTTCTTTACCATCCCAACCCAAGCGTATATCGGCGGATTCAAAAATAGGTGCTCCCCATCGGTTATAGATTATCATATTAAATTCTGCTATGTGCTTTCCGGTTGCAAAAAAAGTTTCGCTTTCAATAGGGCCACTCATATCTGGCGTAAATGCCGATGGAACATATATCTGGGCAGGTGTAATAAATGTATATTTATTCGAATAACTATAGACCGGGAAATCAATACTTGATCCATCCGACATAACGAAATCGCCATCTTTTCTAGCCAGAATTCTGAATGTAACTCTCCCATTAAGGTTGGTGTCGTTCAAAAGCCTGTCCAATACATCTTTTACATCCGCCATATTGTCGACCGTATTGCCCGGTGTTTCGATAACATTTCCGTCCTTATCCAGTACCTGTATGGTATATTCTGCCGGCTGGACGTTCTGAAGTATAGTAGGTTCATAAGCAACAGAAAAGGTTGTCCAGTTAATAGTATTAGATTCAGCTGAAGTAAGAAATATAGTACAGAAAGGGTCTGTCATCTCAGATTTATTAGCGCAGTCATCTTCGTAGTCTACTTTATAGCAATATTGCTGCTTATCCTGTTCTACGGCCTGGTCTACATAAGCATTGGTATTAGTACTTGTCAGAAATTTAAAATCCGTCGAATTACCCTCAGCTTTGTAGATATTATATTTAGTAATAGATGTGTTAGAATGCATATTGAGACGTACTGCATTATTTTCTACCGAAGCAATCCCTATTATTGAACTAGGCAATTTTCCTCCGGTTGCAGGGTCAACAATGAACGAAGGTGATTTTATCTGAACCTTGTCATTAGTCGGGCCAAAGGAACCTACAATTCTGAACTCATATTTGGTGTTGCAGATCATCTGGTCAAAAGTATAGGTGAGTCCATTTGTAGTACCCGAATTCTGATTGTTTCCGGAAGGAGTTTCTACATAGATTATCCGATATTGTATTGTACCAGGCTGGGCGGTTGTCCAGTCTACTTTTACTACTTTAGGCGATTGAACCGTGTGGGTAGGTTTAATGGTACACACTTCATTTGAGGTTAACTGTGTGGCACAGGTGCCCGTTTTTTGAAGGCGGAAACAGTATTCGTTTGTACCGCTTAAACCTGTAATGCTTTCAGAAGCAACAGCGCTTGTGGGTGGAGCAGAAATTTTCTTTCCGGTTGTTGCCCAGGCGCCATTGCCTGTTTTCATTTCAATATTATATTCCGTACCAGGAGTTCCTCCTTTTATGGTAATTTTGTCTTCATTTCCACTGTTCAGCCCTTCTAATTCTGAAATTTTGGGTGTTTGAGGTGTAACAAAGTTCAAATCGACGGGTGCACTCGTGCAGGGAGCAAATGAACCACGTACGTAAAGACCTTCAATTTTAGGTGTCGTGGTAGGTCCGGGAGCATTATAAACATATTGTATTTCATAAGGATAGCTCGGAATGTCATAAGTTTTAGTTTGTCCGTCACCCCAGATAATCTGAACTCTCGACTGTAGTCTGTTTGAGGGCGTATCTTTTATTGTTACAGACACTCTAAGAGGGTCGCAGGCATTTTCAATAATCTCTAGTTTCTCTGTTTTAATAATTTCAATGGAGTTACATGCTACATAAGAGGTTGTTGTTGCACCGGTGGTTACCAGTCCTGTCATCGCTATCCAATATGTTCCGGGAACAGTGTAAGTATGTGTTCTTAAATTTGTTTTAAAAGCAAGAGAGCCATCGGTATCTTTGTAATTATAGTTGAATTGTAATGTCCCAGGTGTAAAAGAACCTCCAGGAGGAGCACTGGGATTTGTCAAAGTTATATCCGCACTACCTGAGACGCCTATGCAAGAATACCTAGGGGCTGAAAAATCACCTCCAATGATATGCCCTAAGGGTGGGGTTGCAGGTTCGCATTCCTTGGGCTTCGAGATTTGCGTTTGCCCAAGAGCTACTGATGTAGTGCATAAGGTTATAAATCCAAGCAAGTATGATTCAATGCGGGACATAAAATAAATAGTTTCTGATTGTATTCACTCAACGTAATTAGTCAAAAATCATGCCCGATAAGGAGAGGTCCTGACAATTTTTGGGCATCTGATGCAGTTTGCTTAACAAATAAGGGCCGTTTTTGTTGAAAATGCAAGTTTTTTAACAAAAAGTTTTTTTATACTTGCTTGAAAATCAATAGATTATAAGTTGTTTATCGGTATATTATGCCTTTGGCGTGAATTTTGTGGGTGGCAAAATAGAAATTTTATAATCTTTTCAAGCGGTAGCATTCTTTAAGTTTAAAGGCTGTATTCCGCCAATTGTGCCATAAGTTTGAATGGGGATAAAGCGTGCAAAGAGTTCTTCGGAATACCAGTTTTCGCTTTTAGTCTTTTTGATTACCCTTACGTGCTCCTGTTGCCGATAGGCAAATTGCTTTACATCATCCAGACTTTCCCAGAGAGAAAAAGTTGCCTGCCGCATAAAGGGCATTTCGCCAATACCTATTGAAGAAATAAATCCATTGGCTTTTGATACGTTTTTTGCTACTTGTGGCACATCAGACCAGAAACTACGTAATTTAGTGAAACGAATACTCGCACGGGTAAGAACGGCAACTGGTCCATGATAATTTTTATCCGGATTGTCGGTCCTGAATGGTTCTTTACCATTCCATTTGCCATGTGATTCACAGGGTGTGCAGAGGATTGTCCATTGTTCTTGGGTAAAGACCTTCCACCATTTTTGCATAAATGAGTTTTGCCTGAATTTCTCGAAGTCTGCTTCTGTCTCCCATACAGCCAATAGTCCCCATTGCGTCCAATCAGGGTGTATATCAAAAGAGCCATTTTTTCCACAACCCATCAGTTTCCAGAAACTAAGTCTTTGTGTCAATAGCAATGGCAATCTGAATATAGCCATCGAAAGCAGGGCAAAGGGAATGAAATGCTTAGGGTATCTTACTATAGTGAGTGAAACGAACATTAGTTTTTGATTTTATTTCTCTACAATTATGAGCCATCTGAATGCCCATTTCCATTGAATGCTATAGCGGGTGATTCCGGCTTGTGCCAGCAGATGCACCCATTCTTTCCTCTTGAATCCTCTTAATACAGATAGGGGAGCATCATTTCGTACCAGATATGATTTTGAAAACAAACGGGTTATCCATTTGATAGAATAATAGGCCAGTGGATGGCGGTGTAAATCAGCAATGAAGAAGCCCTTTTCAGCGTTTTGATTGAGCCATTGCAACATTTGTACTAATTGTTCATCGGTAAAATGATGGCAGAACAAAGAATTGAAAATATAATGCGGTCTTTGTTGGGTGGTATCTGCCAGTTGATAATCACAAATCTGATAAGTAACAGGAATGGCTTGTTGTTGTCGGGCAAATTGCACGCAATCTTCTTTCATATCAACTCCCTGCAATTGGTAAGCGATACCTTTTTTATTCAGTAAAATACCTGTTTCCCGTAGGTTATCGCCACCACCGCTGCCTATTTCCATGATTGAGAGTGTTTGCATAGACGGATTCTTTTTAAGAAAAGCCCTGACCCCATCTAATACCACTGCGTGCCCACCAAGCCAGCGATTAATAAAGTCAAGCTCACGCAGAGGTTGCCGAAGATCT
>CALRLS020000501.1:0-4138 GCA_943368815.1 Cyanobium sp. NIES-981 | reverse complement strand
ATTATTAGTCTGGTTCATAAACTCATATTTCAGCCACTCAACACTTTTATCTAAAGTCTGGCTTTTTACCTTTACTCGCAGGGCATCTTGTGCCGGATCATAATAAAAACTACCCCATGAATTATTGGCCTTTGAGAAAATAAGGATATTGTCGGTCTCTCCTAAAATGATATGAAAGCCATAAGTGCCTGCGGCTAAATCTTTACCTTCTATTTTTACAGGATCTGAAAAACTGACAGTAGTGTTCTCGTTGGCACCTGCACGCCATGGAGCGGCTTTACTAGTGCCAAAACCTAAATCAGCCAGGCCATAATGCGCCACAGGCGTGTTCCAGATTTTACCTTCACGGCCCTTGACACCCGGACGACCATAATTAATAGTTATGTTTACTATACCGATTTGTTCTGATACTGATGCTTTTTTATTCCCACCATCAGGAGCAGCCGTCAGGTCACCCTGAGCAAATGTTATGTAGCCTGATAATAGTAAGACATTAGCCATTAATAGTGTCTTTTTCATGATTTTTGTGATTGTTGATTAAATAATAGTTTAAATGATATACCCTATACGGGGCATGTAAGAAGATTGGCAAATAACTAAAAAAAAACAGATACTCAATCACCCATTTTTGGGGATATTTCGTTGTTAAGCTAATTCTACTACTCAAATAGTCCTTACAGCTTTAATTTCTATAGAAAACCTTTATTTTTGCCAATCTTAACAATCAGTCATGGAATTAGACTTTTCAATTGTAGATGTATTTGCCGAGCAAAAATATCAGGGTAATCAATTAGCGGTATTTCAAAATGCCAATGGCTTAACTGATGAACAGATGCTGCGTATTGCCCGTGAAATTGGTTTTCAGGAATCAACCTTTGTGATTTCTGATGATGCCGTAGATGGAGCCTATGATGTTAGAATCTTTACACCTGAATATGAAGTACCCTTTGCCGGACATCCGACCCTGGGCACGGCATTTATTCTGATGAAAGAATCAGACACCGAAATAACCTTGAATCTGAAAGTCGGAAAAATACCTGTCAAGGTAGAAAACGATACACTCTGGCTCGAAATAAGCAAACCTACTTTCGGTGAAACTTTTACTGCTGATATAGCCCCACTATTGGGTTTAAAAGCTGAAGACATAGACGAAACATGGCCGATACAATTGATTTCAACAGGATTGCCTTACCTTATTATTCCGGTAAAAACATTAAGAGCAGTTCAGGAAATGTATCTGGATGATAAAATCATCAAGGAATGGCTGGTTGAAAATAAACTCTATAAAACAAATTCTCCTGACGGGCTTACGGCTGCATTCTTTGTTTTTACGGACGAAACACATGCAGACGTGAATCATTTGCATGTCCGTATGTTCTGTTTAGAAAACGATAAAATTGTAGAAGATGCTGCAACAGGAAGCGCCAATTCCTGTTTATTAGCCTATCTGCTCAAACACGAATTACCAATGATTCATAAATTTGTGGAACAGGGATATGAAATGAAGCGCCCTTCATTAATCACCATAAGGGGTGAATTAAGCGAAGAAGGCAATTATAAATTACAGGTAGGCGGCAAAGTACAACTAGTTGCAAAAGGTAAATGGTTTGTGTAAACGCATTTTTTTACGATTTTTGTAACAATAACCTAAACATCTAAAAATCTAAGCTAAGCCCTATGGCTAAAAATACATTCCGAAGCAAAAAACCTACTGCAAAAGCAAGCCCTGCCCGACCTAAATTACGCTTAGCCAATATCTGGGTGAGGCTAAAGCGTACGCTTATCAGGTTCATCATATTTTTCTTTACCTCATCCATCGGTGCAGTTATTTTATTCAAATTTGTGCCAATCCCTTTCACTTTTACTATGCTTACAAGGAAGATAGAAGCTATAGCCGAGGGAAAGGATAGTGAGATTTATTATAACTGGAAATCATACGATAAAATATCAAGAGAAGCCCCACTGGCAGTAGTAGCCGCCGAAGACCAGCTTTTTCCGGAACATTACGGATTTGATTTTAAATCAATGAAAACTGCTTATAATCGGAATCTGAAAGGCAAGAAGATACGAGGCGCCAGTACTTTATCACAACAGGTAGCCAAAAATGTATTTTTATGGCAAACCCGCAGCTATATCAGAAAAGCCATTGAGGTATATTTTACGGTTCTGATAGAGCTTATATGGGGTAAACAACGCATTCTGGAGGTGTATCTCAACGTAGCCGAAATGGGAGACATGACATTTGGTGTTGAAGAAGCCTCGAAACGATACTTCGGAAAATCAGCCATCAATCTAAGTCGTGAACAAGCCGCACGAATAGCATCAGTATTACCAAACCCCCGTAAATGGTCTATTTCTAAGCCAGGACCTTATGTAGTTCGCCGCACAGGACAGATTAGTCGCCAGATGCGAGCATTAGGTGGCCCTGCTTATCTGAGTGGGTTGAGGAGGTTTTAAGAATTCTTAAGAAAGCTAATCAAATTGTCTATTAGCATAAGTTAAATCCTAACTAATTCTTCCAAAAATCTCTTTTATGTTTCTTGTTAAATCAAATAGTAAAAAAATATTCTTCATTTATGGAATCTGTGAAAATAAGTACTTAATTAGGGAGCACCTTGATTGGTTTATTTGGGTGGATAAAGTAGAATTTGAAGAGTTTGATGATAAAACTGATTATTTAGAGTTGATTAGTAAACCTGATGATCGTTTCTTTGATAATTGCAAGGGTTCTTCAATTATGCTTGTTAAAGAATTTTTACTTAACAATTTGAGGACTGCTACAAGATATATTGATGATAATTATGAAGATTTTTTCACAGGGTCACATAACTTATTTACAATCTGGAGGTCTATTTATCTGCATAATGTTGTATTAAAGTATGAAAAAGTCAATTTACATATCGGTCCACCTGAATACTTTGATTTTAACTACCGATTAGGTATTATACAAGGATATTTTTATAAAATAGCTGATGATTTAACTCAAAAGTATAGCAAATTTGCCACCTTTAAGTCAGAGATTAGACTTATTACATATTATGTAATATCTCAAACGGACTATACTATAGAAGAACAGCCTTGCGACTTTGTGGAATATTTAGAAAAATATTCAAAATTG
Source organism: Cyanobium sp. NIES-981 (assembly GCA_943368815.1). Lineage (GTDB taxonomy): Bacteria > Bacteroidota > Bacteroidia > Cytophagales > Spirosomataceae > Emticicia. The sequence continues at coordinate 1,020 of CALRLS020000501.1, read as the reverse complement.
AATGATATTCCAGTTAATACAAGAGTAATCTATTTGCTGATATTATCACTCTTCTCTTTTTCGGAAATTGACGTATTTAAAAGAATCAGAAAAAACAATAATAGTATTATTAAAGGACATTTTGAAATACTAATAAAATCTGAATCAGATAACATCTCAATATCAATTGATGAAGAGTTAAATTGATTATTTCATTCTATCTGTATTCTAAAATTGCATGGCCTTTCTTACTTCAAACCCCCTTCCAAATCATTGATTTTCTTTAAGTCCACTTTACCCAAAGTACCATACTTCTTTGCTTCGGTAATTTCTTTTTTGGCAGCCGCTACATCGCCCTTTCGTTGTTGCAGACGGGCAGACTGGTAATAATACTCAGTTAATTGGCTATTGTCTTTCATAAGAGGTTTGCCTTGAGTCAGATATTTCTGTGCCTGAGCTAAATAGGTTTTATCTGTTGTAATGTCTAGTACAAAAGAAGCTATAAAGGTCAATGCTGCGCCATTCGTTGCTAGTTTTTTAGCAAAATTATCAACTACAAGCATCGCTTTGTCTGTATGTCCTTCTCTTACCAGAGCTTTTGATTCCTGTTGCCAGGTAGCGCCTTCGGCATATTGCCCAAAGCCAACTTTGGTCATATACTCTTTTATCTTTTTGAGTTTAGCTGATGAATAAGCCTGTCCTCTCTGGCTATATAGTGATGTCTGGATAATGACCCCATATACATTCTGTTCTCCATTCGGATGCCCACCGCTAACTTCATATTGTTTAGCTTCTGCCACATGCTCGAGCCAGTATTGCGCAAACCCATTGTCCACGTCTTCTACTATCTTTTTGGTAATTGCCCAGCTGATAGGGCTATGCAAATCGTTTTTAGGGAAAGCATCATAAACTGCGCGGGCAACTACCAGATTGGTAGCTGTATCTTTCACAACTCGGCTATAATAGGCATAGCTAATCAGAAAGTTCAAATCTCTATCTCCGGCATCGTAGCGGTTTTTATAATTTGCAGACCTTTTTTCG
>CALRLS020000500.1:0-4149 GCA_943368815.1 Cyanobium sp. NIES-981 | reverse complement strand
TCCTTGATGTTTGCCGGATTCAGAATATCGTCTTCTAAAGTATGAATACTGCCATCGGTCTTTTTGGCAATCTGTACATAGTCTGACTGAAAGGCCAGGTTTCTTTCGTAGGTTTCACCACATAAAATAATATGGGTCTTCTTCTTTACTTTCGAAAGATTCCGCATATCCTTTACATGGCTGCTATTATCCGCAATCATCACAATTTCATCTACTTCCGGGAAATTCTTTTGTGCAAAAAGCAGGGCTTCAATATTATTTTCAGAGCGGTCTTTGTTGTTTTCAGTATTATTAATGGCTGCAAACATGGTATCCCACAAGGCTAATTCATCCTTTTTCTTTACCATAAACATTTTACCGGGTAGTCTGCCTCTGGTTTCATTGCCCAGGCTATCGCAATCTGTAAAGAAAACAATGCCTTTGATATTATTATTGTCAACATTTTCCATCATCCAGTCAAAAACCTGTGTAGTATATGGAAACATACTGGAGGTCATGTCACAAACAATCACAACATTTTTCCATTTTTCCATGTTGCGGTCTAGTGCCTGATAGGAGGTGAGTTCGTAGGTTTTGCCTAATTGGCGGACTCTCGAAATTTTATCACTCATCGAAACTGCCGATGATTTAAGAAAACGGATTTCGGTATCAAGCAGGCCGGCATGTTTTTCGGCAGGCGCAGAAACACTTCTCGAAGCCAGTGAGCTGACCTTCAGATTGGTCAAAGGCTCTGAATGGGTATTTTCCGTTTCATTAATTGTCTCAACCGGTTCGTCTGCTTTGATAGCGGCAGGAACAGGATTTTTAATCTTCTCAACCGGTAATTCTACTTTAGTAAACGTCTTATCATTCGTAGGTTCTTCTTGTTTAGGTTTTATTTCAGTGGTTGGGATACTGTGGCTTACAAGCTCCTGCTTATCTGGCAGTGGGTCGGCAGTGGCAAACCAGTAATAGCCTAATCCTAAAATCAACACAACAAGGCTCGGGACAGCAAAACGTAACAGCTTGTCAACCATGATTTTACGTTTCATCCTGCTCCAATCATCTGGCGAATGTTCAGGCTGGAAATGGTTCAATTTCTCCCTGATAATCCGATGGAATTTTTCTTCTTCTGACATGACTACAATCTTTTTGTTAACTTTTGGCGTAGTAACCCATTTGCAAGGGATAGATTCGCTCTTGAAGTACTCTCTGCAATACTTAACATTTCTCCAATCTCTTTATGCGAATAGCCTTCTATGGCATAAAGATTAAAAACTACGCGATAATTAGTCGGTAAACTCTGGATAGCCTTCATGATATCTTCAGAGGAAAGTTTAGCGTAAACAGATTCGTCTCCATAATTTAATTCAGCAATGTTCTCGTTTAATTCTGCTGATTGTTTATGAATATTTTTTCTATAATGATCTATGGCTCCGTTAATCATAATTCTACGAAGCCACGGTTTGATACTTTCAATATTATCTATTTTGTTGAGATTTTTGAAGACCTTCAGGAAACCATCATTCATTATTTCTAATGCGTCTTCTCTGTTTTCACAATAACTCATACAAGCAGATAAAGCAAACCCTTGAAAATGCTCATAAAAGATTTTCATGGCTTTTTCATTGCCCTTAAGGCAGTCTGCGACAACCTCCATCAAACTATTTGAGGTCAATAGCTTTTTTCTGGTTAGTGTTTTTAAGTAAATTTCTGCTGTTTGAGTTATCACGGGAAATTTACGATTTTATAGTGAGACTATTATCAATAAGACGTAAATAACCAGTCAAAACGCTGTACTAAATAATTAATTTCCCATAAATTAAATAGAATCAGAGCGATTCATACCTTGTAGGGTTTAATTATTTCACTGAATTTCCATTCCGGGAATTTCCATTCCGGGAATCTCCATTCGGGGAATCTCCATTCCGGATTCAATATCTATTAGCACTGAGTGACACAGTTTTGCTTTGACTTTTCCTTTTTGCGGGAAATGTATAATCAAAGCCATTCTGTACTTTCAGGTTATATTCAAAAAATTCAAGCGCCCTTTGTAAATTACTGCGGTTTATCGCAATAAAATAAGGGGTATTGCCATTGGTTCTTCGCACCAGGCGGGCATCCAGTTTAAATATGGTTCCCTCCGGATACCGGGCAACCAGCTTAGACGGGCAGCTGACCTTGATGTCGCACGGAATCTGCTGTCCATTGATGGTGCTTAATTTCATGCGTTTCTTGCTGATGTCATAATAAGACTCAGCAAATACATCAAGAAAAAAAATCTTGTTGAGTTCAGGAACTTCGTCCAGTAGGGACAATTGCATCAGCTTTAGGTGTTTATGTGTCATGGTAGGTTCTTTTGGTATTCCATGAATATTGCAAATCTATATAAAAAGTCGAAAATATTCTAAAAGGTGTGTGTTTTTTTGACCAAAAATCGTACCTTTGCGAATCTTTTTTTGAGGCATAAACAAACATGGCAGAAGTTAAGATTTTTTCAGGTACCACATCAAAGTATTTAGCCAGTCGTGTTGCTGACTATTATGGCAAGGATTTAGGCGGGGTAAGCATCAATAGATTTGCTGACAGTGAAATTTCAGTAAGTTTCGATGAATCTGTGAGAGGGTGTGATGTTTTTCTGGTTCAGTCAACTTTCCCTCCGAGTGATAATATCATGGAGTTGTTGATGATGATTGATGCCGCCAGACGTGCCTCTGCTCACTATGTTTGTGCGGTTATCCCGTATTTCGGGTATGCCAGACAAGACAGAAAAGACAAACCCAGGGTAGGTATTGCAGCCAAACTCATTGCCAATATGCTTACAGCGGCAGGTGCTGACAGAGTAATGACAATGGATTTGCACGCAGGACAGATTCAGGGATTTTTCGATATTCCGGTTGACCATCTGGAAGGTACTTCGGTTTTTGTACCTTACCTGAAAACACAGAAACTCGAAAACCTGAAATTCGCTTCTCCTGACGTAGGCGGGGTGTCACGTTGCCGCAAGTTTGCTTCATATTTTGATGCAGATATTGTGATTTGTGATAAACAGCGCAAAAAAGCCAATGAAATTGCCTCGATGCAATTAATCGGAGATGTGGAAGGGTCGGACATCATATTGGTTGACGACATGATTGATACCGGCGGTACTATCTGTAAAGCAGCAGAGCTGATTCTTGCTAAAGGAGCCAAATCTGTGAGAGCTTTCTGTACTCATCCGGTGCTTTCGGGCAAAGCCAACGAAAACATCTCCAACTCGGTATTAACCGAGCTAATCGTAACTGACACGATTCCTTTGAAATACGATAATCCTAAAATCAAGGTATTATCAGTAGCCGAATTATTCGGTAAAGCCATCGGAAGAATCAGAGATAACGGGTCTATTAGCACATTGTTTATAAATTATCAACAGAATTTAGGTTTTTGATGGTAATCATCGAAACCAGAATTCATCATTAAATTCTTACAAAAATGAAAAAAACTGAGATTGTAGGGTATAACAGAGCGAATCTCGGACGCCAGGCCTCACAGGAATTACGTGGGCAGGGAATGGTTCCGTGTGTATTGTATGGTGGTACTGACCAGGTGTCATTCTATGCTCCGGCATATTTATTCCGTGATTTACTTTTCACTCCTGATGTTTACGAAGTAACTATCAATATTGAAGGTAAAATCTATATAGGTATTTTGCAGGATTCACAATATCATCCTACTACCGACCAGATTATTCATGCTGATTTCCTTGAAATTACGCCTGATAAAGTAATTAAAGTAGAGGTGCCGATTAAATTACATGGTCCGTCAGAAGGACAAAAGAAAGGGGGTAAACTGGTTCAGAAAATGCAGAAAATACGTTTGCAAGGGCCAGCAAAAAATATTCCTGATTATGTTAACATAGATATTAAAAGCCTGGATTTAGGTAAATCTATCAAAGTAGGAGCAATCGCTGAAATCGAAGGTGTAAAAATCCTTGATTCAACCAGCAATCCTGTGGCAGTTATCGCAATTCCTCGTTCTTTACGTTCGTAATACGAAGAAAATTATCGCTAATAGATATTGTAACGGGCTGGCAACAGTCCGTTATTTTTTTGTCCTAATCAGCACACCCACCCATTTTGGCCTCAAAAACGGCACCAGGCTGGGTCTGAAATCCATTCATTAATATAATAC